>JBATYB010000263.1:0-14209 GCA_049673825.1 Methylocella sp.
CACCCTGCTGGGGGCCGGCGGCTGCTCGTTCTTTCCTATCAACGGACCGACCGCCAGGGATGTTGACAGCGAAACCTCTCCGACCGTCCCCTACGCGTTGATCAAGCTTACCCCCGAGACCATCGACATTCTCGCGGCCCATGAACCCAAAGGACTGGCGGGTGCGTTCACGGACCGGCGCCCATCGGCCAACATCACCTTCGGCATCGGCGATGTTGTCTCGGTCTCGATTTTCGAAGCGGCGGCCGGCGGCTTGTTCATACCGCTCGAAGCGGGCGTGCGGCCGGGCAATTTCGTGACCCTTCCGGACCAAATGGTCGACAGCAACGGCAATATCACTGTTCCCTTCGCCGGATTGATCAAGACCGCCGGCCGCACCGGCGTTCAGGTCCAAGACGATATCGTCAACAAGATCAAGAACCGGGCGATCGAACCTCAAGTCATAGTGACCTTGGCCCAGCAGCGGACCTCGCTGATCAGCGTGGTCGGCGCGGTGAATTCGCCGCTTCGCTTCGCGGTTCCGGCCAGGGGCGCCGGAGACCGCATTCTCGACGCCATCACCCGCGCGGGCGGCATCACGGGACCCGGTTATGATATCTGGGTCATGCTCGAGCGGGGCGGACGCCGCGCCACCGTGCCTTTCGAAAATCTCGTGATGAATTCAAAAAATAACATCTATATTTTGCCCGGCGACCGCATCTATGTATATCAAGAGTCGCAGAAATTCATTGCCTTTGGGGCCACGGGCGGCGGCGGCGGCGGCTCCGTGTCCGGGTTGCAAGGCGAGTTCCCCTTCGGCGCTTGGCGGATCAACCTCGCCGAGGCCGTGGCGAAGGCCGGGGGATTGGGCGACATTCAAGCCGATCCAGGCGCGGTGTTCCTTTACCGCCGGGAGCCCCGCGAAGTCGCCCAGCTTCTCGGCGCCGACATGTCGCGTTTCGGCGGGCCGCTCGTTCCGGTCATTTTCTCGGTCAGCTTCCGCGATCCCGGCGGTTATTTCCTGGCCACAAGGCTGCAGATGCGCAACCAGGACATCATCTTCGTGGCGAATGCGCAATCCGTCGATACCACGAAATTCCTGACGTTCGTCAACTCCGTGATGTCGGCGGCGGTCGGCACGGCAGCAGCCATACAGAGTGTTCCAATCACAGCACAGGTTGTTCAGGGGCATGCTTTCGGAACCGTGTTCACATCGGGGGTTGTTGTTCCATCGCCTACTACTACGCCGCCAACGCCGTAATCGGCCGGCATAGGCCGCAACCTTGCCAATCGCGCACAAAGGCCGCGGGTATAAACGAGCGAGCAATGGCCGGACAACCCCGAGCGCTTGCCGGCAAAACGAAAGTTTTGAAACGCGTTATTGCAAGAGCCGGGTTCCTGCCCGGCTTTTTCATGCTTATATGGCCCGTGAACTCGGCCGCGTTTGCCGCCGCCCGCGTCCGCGCCACCTGAAACGCCGGAAGCGGGGCGTTTGTTCCGGCCCGGCACTTCGCCCGGAGGGCAACCTTGATCGCTAAATTCCTCTCGCGAGCTTCATATGCGCTCACCCGCCGCTCGGCGTTGCGGCTTGGCTTGGCGGGCCTCGTCTTGCCGCGCTTTTTCATGCCCCGCGCGCAGGCGGCCGCGCAGGAGACCGAGACCCACGGCCTCTCCATTTTCGGCGATCTCGCCGAGCCGGCCGGCTTCAGCCATTTTCCTTATGTGAATCCCGATGCCCCGAAGGGCGGGGAGATCGTGCTTCAGGTCAGCTCGACCTCCGGCAACCAGAATTTCACCACCTTCAATACGCTGAATACCTATATCTTGAAGGGCGACGGCGCCGCCGGAATGGGGCTTATTTTCGATTCGCTGATGAGCGGAAGCGGCGACGAGCCGGATTCGCTCTACGGGCTTGTCGCGCGCGCCGTGCGGATTTCGGCCGACAAGACAACCTACCGCTTTCTTCTGCGCGAGGAGGCAAGGTTCCATGACGGCTCGCCCTTGACCGCGCGCGATGTCGCGTTTTCCTTGAATATTCTCAAAACCAAGGGCCACCCGTCGATCCGCCAATCGTTGCGCGATCTCGACGCCGCCGAGGCCGAGGCCGACGATGTTGTCATGGTGCGCCTGAAGCCGAGGCACAGCCGCGAAGCGGCATTGATCGTCGCCGGACAACCGGTCTTTTCCGCGGCCTATTACGCAGGCCACCCGTTCGACGAGACGACGCTCGAGCCGCCGCTCGGGTCAAGCGCCTATAAGGTCGGCCCCTTCGATTCCGGGCATTACATCGCTTTCGATCGCGTTCCGGATTATTGGGGCAAGGATCTTGCGGTCAATACCGGCCAGGCGAATTTCGATCGCGTCCGGTTCGAATATTTCGGCGACCGCAAAGTCGCTTTCGAGGCTTTTAAAGCGGGCGTCTTCACCTTTCGCGAGGAATTCACCTCGGCCGTGTGGGCAACCGGCTACGATTTCGCCGCCGTCAAGGATGGCAGGATCATACGCGCGACACTGCCCGATGACTCGCCACTGGGGACACAGGGCTGGTTCTTGAACATCAGGCGTGGCAAGTTCAAGGATGTGAGGATCAGACAGGCAATCGGTCTCGCCTTCGATTTCGAGTGGACCAATGCCAATATCATGTATGGCGTCTATTCGCGCACCTCGTCGTTTTTCCAAAATTCTCCGATGGCCGCGCGGGGACGCCCCGCGCCCGAGGAGCTTGCGCTGCTCGAACCGTTCCGGGGCGATCTCGACCCATCGGTGTTCGGCGAGGTCTATGTCCCGCCGGTGTCGGATGGCTCGGGCCAGGATCGCGCGCTTTTGCGCCGCGCCGCCACGCTCTTTTCCGATGCCGGCTGCAAGCGGGCCGGCACGCACTTGACGTTGCCCGATGGCAAGCCGTTCGAGATCGAGTTTCTGGATTTCGACAATGCCTTGGCGCCGCATACCGCGCCGTTCATCAAAAACCTGAAGCTACTCGGGGTCGAGGCCCGCTACCGGGTCGTCGATTCGGCGCAATATAAGCGCCGCCTCGACGATTTCGACTATGATATCGTGACCTCGCGCTTCGGCCTCGGCCTCACGCCCGGAGAAGGCATGCGATCGACGTTCGGGTCGGAAGCGGCAAGCCTGCCTGGCTCGCGTAACGTCTCGGGGATCGCGATCGCGGCGGTCGACGCCTTGATCGAGAAGGCGCTGGTGGCCGACACGCGAGAACAATTGACCTTTATCTGCCGCGCGATCGATCGCATTCTGCGCTCCGGTCATTACTGGGTCCCGATGTGGAACAAGCCCAATCATCTCGTCGCCTACTGGGATCTGTTCGGCCGTCCGGAGCGCGGCCCACGCTACGATATCGGCGTCGTCTCGACCTGGTGGTACGACGAGGAAAAAGCCAAGCGGATTCATTTCGCCGGCTGATAGAGCGCTCTTCGTTCAGGAAGAAAGGCGGCAATCTCAGCCTCGAAATCTAATCATCCGTTGGATGTCGGCTCATACGATCTGGTTGACAACTGACAAAACTCTGCAACTCTGGCTCGATATTCTTCAAAGGACGATAGGATATGAAGCTTTTTGACAATATTCTTCTAAACATTGGCACGATGAAGTCTGGAACCAGCTGGCTGGCTAAGCAGCTCGAGGATCATCCGGATATCTTTTTGCCACCCGTCAAAGAGGTCCATTACTTTGCCCATCTCCATTCGCCGATCAAACTGCTCGATACAAATGGCAGAGTAGAAGCTCTTAAAACTTATATATTGTGGATTAGCCCGGAATTACATCTTGAACTATTGAGACAAAATTTGCACTGGTTCGACATGTATTTAGACGAGCCGATTAATGACGCTTAGTTCTACAATTTATATAAAAATCTCGGGTCAAAATATTGTGTATAGTTCAGTAATATTACATCTATACTTAATGATGAGGCCTGGACTCATATCAAATGTTTAAGCGACAATATAAAAGTGATCTACACGATGCGGGATCCTTTCATGCGGCTGTGGAGCCACACCCGTTTTCAGGCTAGTACAAATGGTGTATTTGAGCAAATTTCGCAATGGGGTGAAACCGAATATCGCGATTTTCTTAATTCGGGGGACATGCTTCAACATAGCTGCTATTCCCACACAATATCAACATTACGCCGCAATCTCGAACCTTATCAATTCATACTACTATACTTCGAGGATTTTCGTAGCAATCCATTAGTGCAACTCAGGCAAATCGAGCGGTTTATGTCAATATCACGGAAAAGTTACCATAATTTGGAATTCCATAATCCATCACTACCCTTGGAAATGCCGGAGCCATTCTTGCTCGCGTCTCGAGATGCGATCTCTGCCGAGTTTGATAAGCTTGACAAGTTAGGCGTCCCAATACCCAATAATTGGACGCTGCCTGAGAGGCACGGTGATCGTCCCTAACGTGATTTATTAGCCCATCCTATTCGTGACGTCAGGATTGATGACTGACGCCGATTTTCGACGGCACGGCGGGCGCACGAGATTGATCGGATTTTTCACCGCCTGACGGACCGCACTGTTGCACCGCGTTGGAGAGATCGGGCCGGGTGAAACGGGCTAATTTTGAGATATGGATCGCGGGTTAGTTTTGTCGCATTTTCGGGCCATGTACCAGTCTCCACTACCTTAAAGGACGTCCGATGTTTGCCTATATCGCGCGCCGCCTTTTGTTCATGATTCCGACCCTCTTCGGAATTTTGCTCATTAACTTCGGCATCGTTCAATTTGCGCCGGGGGGGCCCGTGGAACGCATTTTGGCGCAATTGCAAGGGCTCGATTCCGGAGCCACCGGGCGTTTCGGCGGCGGCGGCGAAGTTGGCAACGCTGGCGGCGGTGACATATCGTCGAAATATCGCGGCGCCCAAGGGCTCGACCCGAAATTCATCGCCGAGCTCGAAAAGCAATTCGGTTTCGACAAGCCGGCCTATGAGCGTTTTTTTCTGATGCTCAAGAACTACGCGACGTTCGATTTCGGGCGTTCCTACTTTCGCGACGTGCCGGTGTTGCAGCTCATCAAGGAAAAGCTGCCGGTTTCGATCTCGCTCGGTCTTTGGATGACGCTTTTGTCCTATGCAATCTCGATTCCGTTAGGGATAAAGAAGGCGGTCGGCGACGGCTCGCGCTTCGACGTTTGGTCCTCGGCCGTCGTCATCACCGGCTATGCGATCCCGAGTTTTCTCTTCGCGATTCTGCTCATCGTTCTTTTTTGCGGCGGCTCGTTTTGGCAGATTTTTCCGCTTCGCGGCCTGACCTCCGAGAACTGGCCGGAGCTTTCGCTCGCCGGCAAGGTCGCCGATTATTTCTGGCACATCACTTTGCCCGTGGTGTCGATGACGCTTGGCGCCTTCGCGACCTCGACGTTCCTGACCAAGAATTCGTTCCTTGACGAGATCGCCAAGCAATATGTGCAAACGGCGCGGATGAAGGGCTTGAGCGAGCGCCGCGTGCTTTATGGGCATGTCTTTCGCAACGCCATGATGATTGTCGTCTCCGGCTTTCCCGGCGCCTTTATCGCCGCCTTCTTCGGCGGTTCTCTCCTCATCGAAACGATTTTTTCGCTCGACGGGCTTGGCCTGCTTTCGTTCGAATCGATCGTCAATCGCGATTATCCGGTCGTGTTCGCCAATCTCTATATTTTCGCGCTGCTCGGACTTTTCGTGAATCTTCTTTCCGACTTGACTTACATGTGGATCGACCCGCGCGTCGATTTCGAGACGCGGGAGGTTTAGGCCATGCGCGGCCCCTTGCCGGCTGGCGGTATCGCCGCGAAGCCTCTCGCGCCGGCCGGACGGGCACCGCGACAATTTCGTTTTAGTCCGATCAACCGGCGCCGTCTCGAAAATTTCAAAGCCAACAAACGCGGCAATTGGTCTTTCTGGATTTTTCTTTTCTTTTTCGTGCTGTCGCTTTTTTCGGAACTCATCGCCAACGATAGACCTCTCTTCGTCGTCTACAAAGGCGAGATATTGTTGCCGATCCTGCATGATTATCCGGAAGAGAAGTTTGGCGGCTTTCTCGCGCAAACCGATTATCGCGACGCGGTGATCGCCAAGGAGATCGCCGAGCATGGCTTCATGATATGGCCGCCGATCCGCTATTCCTACAAAACCATCAACCGCCAATTGCCGGTGCCGGCACCTTCGCCGCCGACTTGGATGCTGAGCAAGGCGCAATGCCGCGCCGCCGTGCTGCGCATTTATAAAAAGCCCGATGGCACGTGCCGGGATATCGAATGGAACTGGCTCGGAACCGACGATCAGGGCCGCGATGTCCTTGCCAGATTGCTCTATGGCTTCCGCCTCTCGCTCTTGTTCGGCCTGACGCTGGCGGCGATTTCCTCGGTCGTGGGGATCGCGGCCGGCGCCGTGCAAGGCTATTTCGGCGGCTGGACGGATCTCATTTTTCAGCGCTTCATTGAGATATGGTCGTCGCTCCCGCATCTTTATCTCTTGATCATTATTTCCTCGATCATCACCCCTAGCTTCTTCGTGCTGCTCGGCATTCTTCTGTTGTTTTCCTGGGTTTCGCTCGTGCATGTCGTTCGCGCGGAATTTTTGCGCGCCCGGAATTTCGAATATGTCAACGCGGCGCGCGCGCTCGGGCTCTCCAATGGTGCGATCATCGTCAAACACGTCTTGCCAAACGCGATGGTCGCGACCCTGACGTTTCTCCCATTCGTCCTCAACAGCTCGATCACGACGCTGACGGCGCTCGATTTTCTAGGCTTTGGCTTGCCGCCCGGGTCGCCCTCGCTGGGCGAACTCTTGTTACAGGGAAAGTCGAACTTGGCGGCGCCTTGGCTCGGCATCACAGGCTTTCTCGTCATCGCGATCATGCTCTCGCTGCTGGTCTTCATCGGCGAAGCCGTGCGCGACGCCTTCGACCCCCGGAAGACGCTTTTCTAGGGGCGCCGTTCCGTGTCTACGCCTTGTTGGAACCCTGGTGCTGCGTTGCAGGATAGTTTTCGTGGCTGACGCCCCTCTCCTCGACGTCCGGGATCTCAAGGTCCTCTTCCGGCAGGGCGACAGCGAGATCCTCGCCGTCGACGGCGTGTCCTTCACGCTGGAGCGGGGGCGCACCCTTGGCCTCGTCGGCGAGTCCGGCTCCGGCAAATCGGTGACCGCTCTCTCGATCGTGCGTTTGCTCGGACGCGCCGCCCGTGTTCAAGGCCAAGTGCTGTTCAAGGGCGAGGATCTTCTGGCCTGTCGCGAGGCGCGGCTGCTCGAGATCAGGGGCGCCCACATCACCATGGTCTTCCAGGAGCCGATGACCTCGCTCAATCCCTTGCATACGATCGAGCGGCAAATAGGCGAAATACTTGAGCTGCATGGCGCAAGCGGCGCCGAAAAGATCAAGGCCCGCATCGTCGAGCTTTTGCGGGAGGTCGGCATTCCGGATCCTGGCCAGCGGCTCGGCGCTTTCCCGCACCAGCTCTCCGGCGGCCAGCGCCAGCGGGTGATGATCGCCATGGCGCTCGCCAATAGGCCCGAGCTTTTCGTCGCCGATGAACCGACGACCGCCCTCGATGTCACGGTGCAGGCCCAGATCCTGGAGCTTTTGAAGGAGCTGCAAACGCGCCATCATATGGCGATGCTTTTCATTACCCACGACCTCGGCATCGTGCGCAAGATCGCCGGCGATGTCGCGGTGATGCAACAAGGCAAAATCGTCGAAACCAACAAGGTGGCGGACCTTTTCGCCGCGCCGCGCCATCCCTACACCAAGGCGCTGATCGCGGCCGAACCGAAAGGCGCTCCACCGGCGATTGACCTTGCCGCCAAGACCATCCTCGAGGCGAGGGATATCCGCGTCTGGTTTCCCGTCAAGCGCGGGTTTTTCCGCAGAACGATAGGTTTCGTCAAGGCGGTCGATGGCGTGTCGGTCTGCGTGCGCGAAGCCGAGACGGTCGGCGTCGTCGGCGAATCCGGGTCGGGAAAAACCACCCTCGGTCTCGCGCTCTTGCGCCTCATTCGTTGCGAAGGCGCGATCGTCTTCCTGGGACGCCCCATCGACGGCCTCAAGTTCAAGGCGATGCGGCCGTTGCGGCGCGACATGCAGATCGTGTTTCAGGACCCCTACGGTTCGCTGTCACCCCGGCTTCCGGTGGGCGATATCGTCGCCGAAGGGCTGGGGGTGCAATATAAGACCATGCCCTTGCCGCGGCAGCGCGAGATCGTGGCGCAAGCGCTCGCCGACACCGGCCTCGATCCGGCCGCGATGGATCGCTACCCGCACGAGTTTTCCGGCGGCCAGAGGCAACGCATCGCCATCGCGCGCGCTATCGTCCTAGAGCCGAAATTCATCGTTCTCGACGAGCCGACCTCGGCGCTCGACATGTCGGTGCAAGCGCAGATTGTCGATCTCTTGCGCGATTTGCAAAAGCGGCGCGGCCTCGCTTATCTCTTCATCAGTCATGATCTGAAGGTGGTGCGCGCGCTTGCCAGCGAAATCATCGTCATGCGCGACGGAAAAGTCGTCGAGTCCGGTCCGGCCTTGGAGCTTCTGGCAAAGCCGCGCAGCGCCTACACGCGGGCGCTTTTCGCGGCGGCGTTCGACATCAAGGCCGCGGCAGGCGTGGGTTTGGGGCAATAGCAAGAACCCCCGCGCGCTCGATGCGGGCGGCGGCGTGGAGGACGAATTTTCCAGAGGTCCGCAGCAGGTTCCACATTGAGCGGGCGCATGCTATTTGAAGTGCACCCGCTGCGCAGTTCTGCGCGAAGTGGTAACTGACGGCATCAACCTCAGTCGGGAATCTTGTTTTAGCTGGCTTTCGTCGTTGGGGCAGTTCTGCGCGCAGCGACTCGATTTGAGAGCGCGGTATATTGGTCGGCAAGGGCGTTGAGCGATTCGCCGCCTTGTGTGCCCCCTAATATTTGATTTACCCCGACGCAGACACCCATTACGGCCATGCAGAGATATTCTAGCGTTTCGGCGATTTCTTCATCACGCGGGACGGGTTCAACATCGATCCCGCCAACTTCGTTTGGCGTGTGCCGGATAACGTGCCTGTTAAGCGCGTCTAGCGACGGATGCGCGGCGTCAGATGAAAACTGTTCGTAAAAAATGTAGCTCTTGCCAATGGCTGTTTTGAGGGCGACAGTCTTAGGGGTCAACGTTTTGGCGTTTTTGAACCTCTTGCTGCTGTTCTTAAGCCATGCGCGCAACCGCTCTTCCACATTGTCGCCAAGGGGTAAGCCGCTCGCAAAAAGGCGCTGGCCGCGTATTTGCCGATGGCCCATTTCATCGTGCAGCATTTCGCGTGCGAATTTTTCACCCTCAGCGACGAGGCCCGCGATCCAGTAAGAGTTTTCGAGACAGCAGCGCGTGATGACCCGTCCTTCAGTCACTCGCCTATGCTCTAGCAGCAGCAGCGCACCCTTGAAGTTTGACATTGTGCGCGCCAGCAACGCCATGGCGAGAAATTTCTCGTCGGCATAGCCTTTCGCCGCAATAGGAACGCTTGCCGTGGCAAAGATGTCGTGCCCGGTCTTGAGAATTTGGCGCGCTAGAGCCGTCCATTCGGCGATTTCGCTCATGGCGGTGGTTTGTCACAAGTTAGGGCCGAACGCATCGCCTCAGTCGGGAGATTCTTGTTTAATAATCATATGTGGACGGCTCCCGCCTGCAAGGGCTTTTGAGGCAGCTTTGGCGACTTGGTCGGGTGCGGTCATATGTCCGGCCCTTTCGTGCGGCGCATAATGGCCGCTGGCCCTGATGGAGTTCGCGGAGCGGGTCCCTATCAAGAATGCGCGCTCAAGAGGCGCGTTGAATTATCCGGGTTTTCCTGATCCACGGCTCGACCGTTTCGCCATCACTTCCTCTTCACATTCCGTCGTCACTTGGCTTGCGGCCGGGGTCGCGGATTGATCTGCACGGTGGCCGTCATCCCGGCCGCAAGGACCACTCCCTCCGGCACCTCATCGATGTGGATGCGCACCGGAATGCGCTGGGCAAGGCGCACCCAGGTGAAGATCGGATTGACGTTTGCAAGCCCTTGCTGGTTGGCTTGCGCGTTCGGGACGTTGATGCCGCGCGCGATGCTGTCGACGTGGCCACGAACGATCTGGCTGTATCCCATGAGCTTGATCTCGGCAGTATCGCCCACGTGGATCGAGCCGAGATTGATCTCCTCGAAATAGCCGTCAACCCAGAACGAGTCGGCGTCGACGAGGGAGATTATATTCTGCCCGACATTCGCGTAGTCGCCGAGCTGCGCGAGCAGGTGGGTCACCCAGCCATTGACGACAGAGCGGACCTGAGTGCGCTCGAGGTTGACCCGCGCCTGGTCCAGGTTTGCCAAGGCTTGCTGGTATTGCGCTTGGGTGGCAACCGCCGTCGCCGCATAGGTCTGCTGGTCCTCAATAGTGACCGCCATTTGGGTCAGCTTCTGCCGGCGTTGTGACTGTAACTCCGCGTTTCGCGCATTGGCCTCGGCTTGCTTCACCGCCGCCTCGGCACGACTGACGGCGATCGTGTAGTCCCTCGGGTCGATCACCATCAACAAGTCGCCCTTGTGCACGAACTGATTGTCGGCGACCGGGAACTTAACGATCCACCCGGCGACCTCGGGCGCCATCGTGACGACATAGGCGCGCACGGTGCCGTCGCGCGTCCAGGGCGCCCCCATATAGGCGTCCCACATCGCCCAACCCAGCGGCACGGCAAGCGCAACCGTCAACAGAGTGATCAAAACTGGGATGATCCTTAGGCGCGGCCTGACCTTTTGGCGGGCAGGCAGCTCGGGGGACCACGCCGCGTCGCGTTCATCTGCCGTCCTGGCGCTCTTAGCTTTGGTTTGAGCTTCCGACATGGCGAGCTTAGCGCGCGACGATAAGCGTTATGGACGAAAGTACGATCATATAAACGGCGAACACGAACAACGCCGGATGCCAGACGTATCGCAACACGCCGAAACGGCTCGCAACCCGGCGCAGCGCGATCGTGACGAGCCAGGCCGCGACCATCATCAACGACATCGGCGCAACGTAGACGCCAAACAGATCGATCTCGGCGAACCTCACCCAGGCGCTCCTGCGTCAAAATATGAGGCATGCTCGATGAGCGCCTCCGAGATTGCAAGGATACTCCCGCGCGCCTGGAGAGCAAGAGATGCCTCCGACTCGGCGCCGGGATGAGAGGCGAGCCGGTTATCGAGCCGGGCAAGCCGTGTAGTCGCGATCGCGCTGTGCCCTAGCGCCAACGCCTCGAGCGCCGCGTCGAGATCCGAGTCCAGACCGAGCCGGTGGGTCATGTGGCGAAGTTGGATGATTTCGGTACCCACTGCTGACCCTGCCAGAAGCTGCGATCGCTGCAACGGCTCGGCCGCGTCCGGCAATGCCGCGAGCCGGCCGTACGTACGACCCTCCCAATCCTCGGCTGTCCACGAGATGCGATCCTTTGCGAGGCGGCGCAGATCGCGCAAGGTCAGCGCCAGCAGCCGGCGGGTCCGAAACGCGGGCGACAGCGGCGGCAACAAGCGAAACGAAAGCGCCGCAGCGCCGCTGCCCGTGACGATCGCCAGCGCGAAGTTGTAAAATTGAAGGGTGTCGTAACTCATCACGTTCGCTGGCGAGAGCAGCGGCACGAAACCCAACACCATGGCGGTAAACGTCACCGACTGCCATGGTTGGGCGACGAGAGCCCCGGCGGGTATCAGGTAAAGACCAATGGCGATGCTGAAGGCCTCGAAGGTCTCAAGCCCCGGCAGCACCGCAAATGCGATGATCGCGGTACAACCAGTGGCGAGAGCGAGGCCGATCATGAAACGCATGGCGGCCGCGTAGGCCCGCTCGGCTAGTGGCGCTAACAGGAGAACCACGATCGCGGCGAAGGTGATGGCGAAGGCACCATTCGGCCACTCCGTCACGATCCAGAAGAGCTCGACGAAGCCGATCGTGACGAACGCGCGCCCCGCATTGACGAGTGAAGGCAGCCAATCGGGCACGCGGTGCCGGAAGCCACGGCCGCGAGGAACGGGACTAACAGGAGCGCCGACAAGCAACGCCATCCCGTTGAGCGCGTCCGAAATGCCGGCGAGCACCTTAGCCGTCTGGTCGGCAAGCAGCCGCAGCGATGGCGTGCTGGCGGGCAGAGCGGTCAGCGTCCGCACCGCCACTTCACAGGCCCGGCGCGGGCGGACGGGGTCGGCCATCCAGCCCGCCGGCACGCCGTGCTCCGCCGATCGCAGCTCCTGCGGAACGCGTCGCAACACGGTATCGGCCTCCTGCCGAGCCTCGTCGTCCGGCAGCCGCGCCAGCAGCACCGCTACCGTGCGCCAGCCGCACTGGGCGGCGAACAAACCATCCACAGCTCTCTGCAATGCCGGCGAATGGTAACGGATTTGAGAGGATTCTCCTTTCGCCTCGTCGATGACCGGGTCGAGCGCGATGACCCGCCGGACCAGCTCGCGCCGGGTAGGTTGCGTCTCCGGCATTTCCGGCCCGGCCAGCGCCAACATGCCGGTAAACCGGCCCGTGATTTCGGCTGCCAGAGCAGCGAATAAGCCGGCCAGACGGCGCTGGGCGCCGCCTAAATCGGTCCCGGCGAGAACGATGCCTGCGCTTACAATACCGATGCAGATCTCGCTGGCGCGGTAGACTGCGAGCAGGAAGACCGCATCCGCGTTCGGGCCGCCCGTCGCGCCGAGCTCGTCGGCTGCGATGATCGCGGCCGTGAAGCCGGCGAGCGCCGCCGCGTAGGACGCAAAGTTGTGCAGAAGCGTGGCGACGAGAGCGCATGCAGCGCACCACAGCGCCAGGGCGACGAGGAACAGGGCGCGGTCCTGCGGGAACCATGCGGTCAGAACCACGATCGCCACGGCGCCGACCAAGGTGCCAATCATGCGGTACCACCCCTTGCGCAGCGAAGCCCCAAGATGTGGCTGACAGACGATCGCGGCCGTGGTGCCGGCCCAAAAGGGATTATCGAGCTGGAGCCAAAACGCGACGTAGAGGGCAAGGCAGACCGAAGCCCATAGACGCAGCCCAAAGAGCAGCGGCGGACCCGCGGCCCTTGCCGCATTTATCAAAGCCGCGCTCAATCGAGCTTGGGTCCTTCTCGCACGAGCCCAGCCCGGTTCGTTGAAGACGTCAGTCACTGAATTTGTCCGTGATGACTCCTTTGCCGGTGCGACGCCCTCGGTCCAGTCAGCGAACCTTACATCGGGGATGACGCCCCGCAAACCGGCTAAGCCATCGAGGCGCCGCCGCCGCGCACTGCGGGCAGGCGAGACGCCCAAGAGGCGCTTCGAGAGCGCGCGGTCTATCTGGTGTTGCGCGAGGGCAGGACGCAGGCCGAAGCGGCGGGGCTGCGCGATGGTCGCCGGGTTTCCTCGCGCAAGGACGGCGGGATCCTGGGCGTTTCGGAGGCGCGGCGCGTGCAGCGCCGGATCCGCGATAAGATGCCGGATCAGATGCAATCGCCATTCGCTTTGTGGACGGCGCAAGCCGTTCGCGCGCCGATCCACAAGTAATTCGGCAAGACGCTCGGCCTGTCGATGATGCCGCTCGATTTGAAGCGGTGGGGGTTCACCGCGCGGACGCCGCTCTCCCGCGCGGCGCCGCGCGGTCTGCAAATGATGGCAGTCTGGTTTCGATCGGATTATCCGCGCATCGCGGCGCGGGCGAAGCGCGAGAAGGCGGCGATCCATTGGAGCGGCGGCGTCCGCGACCAGGATCAGGCCGGCCCCTTCGGCAAGAGCGCGGGAGGGGTTGCGCCGGAAGGCCAGACGCCGGTCCCGACGCAGGCCAGGCAAAAATTCCCGACGAGCATGATCGCCGCGGCGAGCAATCGCGGCCTCATGCGGTTCAAGCTCCATGAGGGCGCCCTGAATGGTGCGATCTTCGTCGACTTCATGACGCGTCTTGTCAGGGACGCGAAGCAAAAGGTCTTTCTGATCGTCGGCGATCCGCGCGTCCATCTCGCCTCCTTCGACAAAGGCTCAGGAGCGGTTCAGGAATGGCTGGCGCACCACACGGACGAGATCGGGATTTTCCCTCTTCCGGCCGATGCGCCGGAACACACCCCGGATCCATATCCCGACAACGATCTCAAGCAGACGATCGAGAGCAAGCCGCCCGCCAGGAGCCGCGACGGCCCCGTCGCGACCAACCTCGTCGATACTCGGATCGATCCAGAGGCGCCCGGATCGGGTCAAGTCATGCTTTCACGCAAAACACCCGCGCAACGCCGCTTGAATGGTC
>JBATYB010000264.1:0-6872 GCA_049673825.1 Methylocella sp.
GACCTCGGGAGAGCAGGAAGGGCCGAGCCGGCGGACGCTCTCTCTCGATCCCGACCGGCTCAAACCCGTCACGGCCGGCCTCTCGCTCTCCTCACGCCGCCGCCTTCACGGTGCGCCACCACACGATGCGCGCGTCCCGCGTCGCATTCGCGAGCCACAGCAGCAGATCGCCATGGCAGGCGCGCGGCGCGCAGAAGCAGACGAGATCGCAGCCGCGCAGCTCGTCGAGCGCGCGCAAGAGGTGATGCTGGTCGGCGAGCCAGCGCTCGTATTTCGCGATGACCGCGGCGCGGTCGCCGTCGGGGCCAATCCGGAACGGATTGCCCCACTTGCTGCCGCGGCCGATATAGATGGCGCCCGCCGGCACGCCTGCATGATGCTTGTTGAGAACCCTGCACATCGCGATCACCTCCTGATCTGTCCGTTGCGGCGGACTGGCGACCGGGCGCGTTTCAGGCCTCGCGGGTCACGCATCGACAATCGGGCGATGAGGAAACGGCTTGCCCGTTGACCGGCGAGCCGACGCGCCCAGACAGGTCACGACGCGGCGGGATCAGGCGGGGATGAGCCCGGCAGGAATTCGGAGGGCGCCAGATAGGCGTCATAGGGATTGTCATTCGCCAGGTGACCGAATGGCGTGAACACGAAATCCGGGCCATCGCGTCCTATGGCGCAGATGACGTAGCGGGTCTCGCGGGTCGTCGCGTCTGCGCATTCCATGAGTGCGAGATTGCCGTCAGCCGCCGCGCGCAGAAGCGTCTGGAAATTGGCGCGGGCGTGATCGGGGATGCTCATCGCGCATCTCGCTTTCCACGGGGTGGCGCAAGCGTGCGCGCCAGCCAGCCACTGGTGTCGGTCCGCGTGAGAGTCTCACGGGTTGCCAGATCGAGAAGGTGCGCGCCGCCACCGAAGGCGTTGACGCGCGGCCGTGAGCAAGTGTTGGCCCATTGGAAGCCCCAGCGTCCCTTGAGTTCGAACGCCTCGGCGCAGCGCAGCACGAAGTCGATCACCTGTTGCGGATTGCCGGTGGCGTCGTCGCGGGTCCAAAGCTGCGTGGCGCCGTGCTCCGGCTGTATCGACAGAAGAATGCCGTCGGACGGCACGTCGTCGCGTGCGGTTTCCTCCATGAATGCCTGGTAGAGAGCGAGCGCGCGCGCCGCGTTGTCGGGCGTGCCGACATCGAGCAGGCACGAGAAGTGAGTGATGAAGTCGGCCATGACAGTCTCCTGAAACGACGAAGCCCGGCGCGAGGCCGGGCTTTCTGGAATTTCGGTGAAGCGGGATCAGCCGGTCGGGCTGTCGTGGATGCGGTCGTCGTCGAGCGCGACGCCCTCAGCGACGGCTCGGCGACCCTCCGGCCCGAGCTGGTCGATAAAGGCGATCACGCCTTCCCGCCGCTCATCGATGTCGATGTGTTCGGGATGGGCGCTGGACTCCATCGCCGTCTTGGCGGCGGCCTTGGCCTTTGCGAGGGCTTCGGCGTCGTCCTTCGCCTCGACGGTGAATCCATCATAGGCGCGAAGCCAGAAGCCGATTTTGACGATGTATTCGCTCATCGTGCATCTCCTTCAGAATCGTCCTCGGGATCGGCGGCCGTTGCAACGCCGTCGTCGTCCAGCCGAACAAGCGCGATGTTCTCGGCGGCGGCGTACTCTTCGGCGAGATCGATCGCCCAGCGGCGGGCTTCGTAGAACTCGTCGCTGTAGGATTCCCATTTGTCGCCGACACGGGCGCAGCCATCGGCGACCAGCTGGGGAAGCTCGGGATGATCGGCGAACGTCTCGCGCGCCTGCTCGAGCGTGTCCTCGACGGTGAGAACCAGGAGCGGATGCCAGCCCGCCGGGTCGCGGCAATCGAGCATGACCCGCTGGGCGTCATCGGCCGTAAGGCGGCCGGTGGAATAGCGCCATGCGCGGGACAGACGTTCGAGCCGAGCCTTCGCGCGATAGCGCCAGAGGTCGAGGCGCGACACAACATTGCGGACGCGTCGTTGAGCGAGATCAGACATTGCACACCTCTTTGATGCGGCGCGCGAGGTCCTCGGGCCGGTTGAGAAGTTCAAGCGACGCGAAGTTGTTGGCACCGCCGTGATAGTCCTTCCGGCCCTGGCAGGTCCGAAACAGAACGCCGGTGTCGTGGCCGGTCGCCGGCTGGCACGCCTGCACATAGAGGTGATTGGCATGCAAGGTGACTTCGCCCGAGACGGCAATGCCGCCTTGATTGGAGCGAAGATCGTATGCGCCCGGCACAAGACCGAGCGCTGTTGCAAGCTGCTTGAGCTGGCGTCGTGCGCGATTGTGAAAGGCGCGCTTCGCCACGGCGTCGTAGGAAACCGGCCTTCGGAAATCGAAGGCGGAGGCTGCGTTGGACATGGCTGGGACTCCGAGAGCGGATAACGGGCAAGCGCAGCGGCGCGCGCTCTTTCGTCCGCCGGGCTCGCCCGCGTCCCGGCCGCTCTCTCACTCTGAAGGCGGAGCGATAGGCGCGACGCCGATAGCCTCGTCGGGCGTCGTCGCTTTCCCGCCTTCAAGTCCAGCTTCGGAGAGGAAGTCCTCAAGGAGATCGTTCGTCGACGTCCCGACAATCGCATTGGGGGCGATGAGAACCGCCATCCCGCCGAAGCCGTCAGGACGCATCTTGCTGCAGGTGAATGCGGAGACGACGGTGATGTAGCCGAGCGTCTTGGAACGCTTGACGATGTCCTGAAGGAAGAATTCCCAAGACGTGCCGCCGAGGTCGAGATCGATCTCATCGTTCTCGGCGTCGATGTTCACGAGCTGCTCGGCAATATAAGTGGGGGCGGCGCCGTCCACGTCAGGCGACGAAGCGAGTGCGGCATCGAGTTCGGCGCGGCTCACGACGATGATCGTGGACGGGCTTTCTTCGGCGAAGAAGCACCAGCCCTCGCCGTCGGGCTCGGACTGGAAGATGCGCGAGAGCAACAGACGCTCCAAGGCCGTCATGTCCTCGCCGGGGATGGTCTGCTGGACAGCTGTTTGTTCGAAGTAGTCGGCCATGTCGGGTCTCCAGAAATGAAAAGGCCCGGCGCAACGGCCGGGCGGATTGTGGGGAGATCGACTGATCTGGGTTTTGGTCAGTCTGGACCTCGCGCTCCGGCGAGGATCGCCTTGGCTTTGGCGATCGCAGCGGCGGCGCGCTGCTGCCAGAAGGGCAGATCCGGCACCGCTGGGTCGGATCCATGCGCGAAGACCTTCAGAATGCCAAGCAGGATCTCGAAGTGATCGGCCTTGCACTGCAGCGTTTCGCCGAATTGCGATGGGACTGGAAGTGCCGCGACGCGATAGGCGCTTTCTGCGCCCGGCCAGGCGCCGGTCACGTAGCTCTCGCCGCAGGATTCATAATCCTCCTTCTGGTCGGACCAGTCATCGTCCTCAATGGCGAGACGGCAGGCTTGTTCGACGGTCTCGGCTTCATAGGTGCGCTGCCGAAACACAGGAAGACGGTAGGTGGCTTCAATGGTGAAGCGGGGCATGAGAACCTCCAGAAATGCGAAAGCCCAGCGTGGCCGGGCTTGGGGATGGAAGAAGTGCGGAATGGCTCGGCGTCAGTTTCCGCATCTGACCGCTATCGCCGTAGCCGTCGAAGGTGACGACGACGAACGTGACGCCGGCGGCCGCCAGAGCGGCGAACAGCGCGGCCTTGTTGCCGGGCTGAAGCGCGTCGTGGAGCCGGGCCGGGGCTGTGCGCTTGATCTCCCAGTCGGGCAGGGCTGCGTCGGTGCTCGGCGTGGTGTCGATGGATTCCGTCATGGTGGTCTCCGGAAACAAAAGCGCCCGGCGCAATGGCCGGGCGCGGGGGGATCGATGGGGAGTGAGCGGGACGGCTGACGCCGCCCCGCTCTTCGTCGTCATTCGGCGGCGATCACAGCCGGAGCGTGGGCGTCGTCTTCGCCGGTGCCCTCGTCGGCGAGGAAGGCGGGCAATGCTTCGGAGTCCTCAGGCTCGCCAACGTCGGTCGCATCGGCATTGGCCGTGGTGGCCGCGAGCCGCAGCGGTTCGGGGAGCCAACCCGTGCCGTCGAGCAGCCGTTCGGCCTCCTTCGCCATGTCAGCCTTCTTGAGGTGGTCGATGAGCTGGGCCGACTGCTCGCCCTTCGCCTCGCGCACCGCTTCGAGGATGCGAGGCTTGGTGACGCGGCCGAGATAGCTGTCGACGGTCGGCCGCCAGCCGGCCTCCACCATGTCGAGCCCGACCGCCTGCGCGAGCCGGTCGGCCTGGACGAGACGGCGCTGGACGCCATGGACGGAGACGCCCGGCCCGCCATAGCGGTCCCCCTTCTCATAGAGGGCGTTGACGCCAAACGACACGCAATGCGCCAGCAGCGCGGCTCGGCTGGTCTCGTCAAGAGCGGCGAGCCAGTCCCAGAGCGCGGCCTCGTCCTTCGGCAGGTCGGCCTTCCAGGCTTCATGCCGTTCGGCGACCGCCTTGGCGGACGGGCTGTCCTTCAGGTCCGCCGGCTGGATCGAGAAGAACACCTGCCGCACCGACGCTTCGAGACAAGTCCCCGACGCGCTGTGCTGGAAGGTGTCGAGACAGAGCTTGTGCAGCAACGCCGTCATCGCGACGTGCGGGTTGTTGGCCACCGCGTCCCGCAGCGCCAGCGTCCGATACGCGGTCAGCTCGCTGACGAGCCGATCCGGCAGCGGCTTGATGGCGTCGTCCTCATCCTCCTCCGGCTCGGCCTGACCGCCGATGGTGATGACGGCGCGCTGCACGGCGGGCGACGACGGTTCGCCGCCTTCGCTCACATCTCGATCCGCCTCCGCTTCGCCGTCAGCTTCCACGGTGACGGACGTCTCGTCTTCGGGCCGGACATAGCCGCGATCGACGGAAAGGTTGCCGTCCGCGCTGATGCTGATGAACACGCCCGCGCGGCCGATCTCGGCCGGATCGTAGCGGACCGGACGGTCCTCGAAGGCGGCGAGGGCCGTTTCGATTTCGCCGAGACGAGCATCGACTTCGTCAGGCAGCTCATCGGCGTTCTCGTATTCGGCCTCGAGCTTGGCGTACTCGGCGTTCAACACGTTGATCGTCGCCTGCTCCTCGGCCGTGAGGTCCATCGGCGTGCCTTCGAGCTCGCGCAGAAGGTGGGTGTGGCCATAGCGGAAGTCGCCGTCGACCTCGATCCACTTCCAGCCCTCGGCGGCGATCTTCTCCGCTTCGGCTTTCAGCTTTTCCGCGACCATGCCGTCGAGCAATCCGACATTCTCCAGCCAGCCGCCATCGTCCTGCTGGAAGAGATCGCGCATGACGCCGCCGCCCGCCTGTTCATAGGGTTCGAGGCCGACGAACAGCGCGCGCTTGTCGGACGCCCGCACGGTGCGCTCCGTCAGCATGCGGCGGATGTGATACGGCTCCCGGCTGTAGGACCGCTGAAGCGCCTCCCAGACCTGCTCCTGACGCGCGTGATCGTTCGTCACGGTGAACGCCATGAGCTGTTCGAGCGACATATCGTCCTCGGCATAGATGTTGAGCAGGTTGTCGGAGACGGCGGCGAGCCGCAGCCGCTGTTTCACGACGTTCACCCCGACGAAGAACGCGGCGGCGATCTCCTCCTCGGACTGGCCCTTCTCGCGCAGCGCCTGGAACGCGCGGAACTGATCGAGGGGATGGAGGGCGACGCGATGGATATTTTCGGCCAGCGAATCCTCCTCGGCCGAGATGCCGGCGCTGGGATCGCGCACGACGCAGGGGACGGGCGCGGTCTTGGCGAGACGCTTCTGTTTGATTAGAAGCTGGAGCGCCCGGTAGCGCCGCCCGCCGGCCGGGACCTCGAACATGCCGGTCTCCGTGCCCTCGGCATTGAGTACCGGCCGGACGTTGAGGCATTGGAGAAGCGTGCGCCGGGCGATGTCCTCGGCCAGCTCCTCGATGGAGACGCCGGCCTTCACGTGCCGGACGTTCGACTGGGACGGAACAAGCTTGTTGAAGGGAATGTCGCGCGACGCGCTGAGAGTGATCTTCTGAACGGCAGTAGCCATCGGGATAGTCTCCGCGACGAGCGCCGAGAGCCTCTCTCTCCGCATCCAACTCGTCATGAACACCCGCGCAGCCCTCTCACTCTCTGCCGGCGCCGACTTGCAAAGCCGCGGAAACAGAAAGATTCGGAGTCGCCGTTACGCATCCACGGTTCTCGCTACGGTTCGCCTCGCTTAGTCCCCTGGGTTGTTTCGGAGCTCCTCTATCGCCGCCAGACAAGCGGCGGACACTTCGTCCCAGGACTTGGCGGGTGACGCCAGCGGGCGAACCTCAATAAGCGAGGGCACCTTTCGAAGGCGTACTTTTTCGAGCCGAACGAACCGGACAGATCGCGATTGAGCCGCGAGGTATGGCCGCTGGCGTGGCCGAGCTCATGCAGAGCCGTGCGGTGCCAATTGATCGGCTCGAAATAGGCCTGCGGGGGCGGGACCTGCACATAGTCCTCGACCGGCGCGTAGAAGGCGCGGTTGCCGCCAATGCGGAAATCGATGCCGGTCGCCTTGATCAGCGCCTCGACCTTCGGCTCGATGAGTCCCGGCTCGGGCAGCGGTGCTGCGACCACAAGCTTCTCCGGCAGGCCTTCGCATTGCGCCAGGTTGAAGACGGTGAAGCGCTTCAGGAAGGGGATTGCTTGGGCTTCTTCGCCGGTCTCTTGCGCCCGTTTCTTCTCGTCATCGGGAATGAAGCGGTCGGCGTAGACGACGGTAGTGCCGTGCTCGCCCTTGCGGACATTGCCGCCGAGGCCGAGAGCCTGGCGAAACGTCAGCCAGCCCTGGACAGGGAAGCCGTGCTCGATCACGGAACCCCAGAGGATCTGCAGTAGGGTAGGCTGGCCCCGTCTCAGAGAGAACATGGCTCGACCCCCCTCCGAAC
>JBATYB010000265.1:0-2021 GCA_049673825.1 Methylocella sp.
CGCCATCGCGGTCCTGCCACTCGCCGCGACCGAGCAGCATGGCCCGCATCTGCCGCTTGGCACCGATACATTCATCATGGAAGGGTATATTGCCCGAGTTGTTCCACGCGTGCCGGACGAGCTCGCCGTTTTGTTTCTGCCCGTGCAAAACTGCGGGCTTTCGATCGAGCACGCGGATTTTCCCGGCACGCTCAGCCTTCCGGCCGAACCCCTCATTAGCGCCTGGACAAAACTGTGCGAATGCGTCCATCGCACCGGCTGCCGCAAGCTGGTTCTTTTGAGCTCGCATGGGGGCAATTCGGCGATCCTCGATATGATCGCGCATGATCTTCGCGCCCGGCTCGGCATGCTGGTTGTCCTGGCCTCCTGGCGGCGCTTTGGCGCGCCGGATGGACTCTTTTCCGCGCATGAAACGACGCATGGCATTCATGCCGGCGAGATCGAGACATCGCTGATGCTAAATTTCCGGCCTGACCTCGTGCGCGAGGACGAGGCCCAAGATTTCACTTCCGCGAGCGTCGCAATGGAACGCGAGTTCAATTGGCTGCGCGCCGGCCGCCCAACCGGCTTTGGCTGGATGAGCCAGGATCTTTCGGCTTCCGGCGCCATGGGCAATGCGGCGGCCGCCACGGCGCGAAAAGGCGAGGCCTGCGCCGGCTATGGCGCCACGGCCTTCATCGAATTGCTGCAAGACATCGACGGCTTCGATCTTACGAGATTGAAGGAGGGGCCGATGTCTTAAAGGCTCTGCGTCAATCGCACATGGCGTGATCGCACGGAGCCGGCCGGGCATCGTTTATTTCCGTTCGAAGCGCATTGCGCGCTACGGGGGCGTGGCCGCGGCTGCCCTCCCGCGGTCCCAAGGTCTTGCGTGAGACCTGGTTTCCTCGACAACGGGCTTCGAGGAGAACAGCCATGGACCAGTATGTCGGATTGGACCTGTCATTGAAAGAGACATCGATCTCGGCGCGGCGGAACCGCAAACGGATTTGGCGCGGTAAGCGCTTGTCCGGCCCGCAACCAATCGCCGAAATGATCGGGAAGCACGCGCCTTATGCCGCATTGGCGGTGTTCGAGACCGGGCCGCTCGCAGCTTGGTTTCATCGCAAACTCGCCGCCGAAGGTCTCCCGGCGGCATGCATCGACGCAAGGCATGCGAAGGCGGCCCTCGATACGGCGCCGAACAAGACCGGCACCAACGACGCCGATGGGCTGTCTCTTCTCGGCCTCGGCCGGTTTCTTCCGGGAGGTTCGCGTCAAAAGCCGGGCGGCGATGCAGGTGCGGGCATTGATCGGCGGACGCGCGCGGCTCGGCGGCATCGGAATCGAGCTCTCGAACCAAATTCGCGGCATCATGAAAACGTTTGGCCTCATCGTGCCGAAGGGCGGCGGGCGGATTTTCGAGACCAATGTCGCCACCCTGCTCGCGAGGCAGGAGGCGCTGGCTTCGATCATCTTGCCCTTGCTTGAGACGTGGCGCGCGGTGCGCATGCAAGCCGCCAGGCTTGACCGCCAACTGATGGCCGTGGCGCGCGCGAGCGCGCCCTGCCGGTTGATGATGACGGTTCCCGGAATAGGCGCCCTCACCGCTCTGTCCTATGCAAGGATGGTCGAAAACCCTGCCAATTTCGCGCGCTCGCGTTCGGTAGGCGCCTATATTGGCCTAACCGCGCGGAGCTATCAATCGGGCGAGATCGACTATGACGGCCACGTCTCGAAGCGCGGCGACAAACGCGTCCGCTTGCTGCTTTACGAGGCGGCGATATTGGTGCCGACCCGCGTCCGATCGGCGAGCGCGGCTCGCGCGGCCGGGGGCTGAAGCTCATGAAGCGCGCCGGCGCGCAAGGCGCGCCGCGGTTGCCGTGGCGCGAATGCTCTCTGTCGGCTTGCATGCGATGCGGCGTGACGGCTCGGTCTTCGGCCCGGCGAGCATCGCCGCTTGATGCCGTCGCCGGTTTCGTTTGGAGGCCGCGCGATGCGCCGATCCACGAATTGAGCTTCGCATCCGCCCTTTGGATGCG
>JBATYB010000266.1:0-2494 GCA_049673825.1 Methylocella sp.
GATCGGAGGAGTCCTCGCGGACGGATGCTGTCGATCCGGGCCGCCCAAAACGCTCCGGCTGGTGGCAGCGCGCGCGGGCAAGCTGACGCGGTTAAAGCATGATCCCTGAAAGTTGCAAACTCCTTGGATAAGATCATGCGAGAAAACAAATAGACAAAGACCCTGAGCGGTTCAAGTTGAAGCGATCATGGTCTCAAGCATGAACGCTAAATCAATAGCAACGGCAATGATCTTTGACTCAATGGCCGTTCCGAACGGCCGCCGGCGTGATTCTCGGCGATGATCCGCGGAGCGACCGTAGCCCTAACATGATCGAAATTCCGACGCCTGAATTGCAAACCGGCGCCGAAGCGCTTCGCCACCGGCAAAAAATGGAAAAGCGCAAGGCCGCGCAGGACGCCGAGGTAGCCTCCAAGACGATAACCCACAAAGGCCTCCTCATCGTTCATACCGGCAAGGGCAAGGGCAAATCGACGGCGGCTTTCGGGCTTTTGCTGCGCGCGCTCGGCCATGAGTGGCCTTGCGGAGTCGTGCAATTCGTCAAGGGCGCCTGGGACACCGGCGAACGCCGGGCGCTCGCCCGTTTCTCCGATCTTCTCGCTTGGCACACGTTGGGCGAGGGCTTTACCTGGGAGACGCAGGATCGCGCGCGCGACATGGCGGCGGCGGCGGCGGCTTGGGCGAAGGCACGAGAGCTGATCGCCGATCCAAAGCTCAAACTTCTCGTCCTCGACGAATTGAATATCGCCCTGCGCTACGATTATCTTCCCGTGGCCGAGGTCGTCGCGGCGCTGCGAGCGCGCCGGTCCAATCTGCATATTGTTGTCACCGGCCGCAATGCGAAGACCGAAATGCTGGACGCCGCCGATCTCGTCACCGAGATGAGTCTTGTGAAGCATCACTTCGCGGCTGGTGTGAAGGCTCAAGAGGGAATCGAATTCTGAGCATGAAGCGACGGGCCAAGACCTTGATGCTGCAAGGCACCGGCTCCGGCGTTGGCAAGTCGCTGATTGTCGCGGGGCTGTGCCGCGCCTATCGCAATCGCGGCCTCGAAGTGCGCCCGTTCAAGCCGCAGAACATGTCGAACAACGCCGCGGCGACGCCGGATGGCGGCGAAATCGGCCGCGCCCAGGCGACGCAGGCAAGAGCTTGCGGCGTCGCGCCAAGCGTCGACATGAACCCTGTTCTCTTGAAGCCGCAAAGCGAGCACGGCGCGCAGATCGTTCTGCGCGGGCTGGTGATAGGCCAGGCATCGGCGGGAGAATACCAAGACCTAAAACCGATGCTGCTGCCAGCCGTGCTCGACAGTTTCGCGACACTTTGCGAAGACTCAAATCTAGTCCTCGTCGAAGGCGCGGGAAGTGCTTCGGAAATCAATCTGCGCAAAAACGATATCGCCAACATGGGTTTTGCCCGCGCCACCTCTGTTCCGGTGATATTGGCGGGCGACATCGATCGCGGCGGCGTCATCGCTCAGATCGTCGGCACCAAGGCCGTGCTCGATCCGGCCGACGCCAAACTGATCGCGGGGTTTCTCGTCAACAAGTTTCGCGGCGATCCGGTTCTGTTTGCGAACGGCATGCGAATGATCGAGGATTTGACCGGCTGGCCAAGCCTTGGGCTTATTCCTTTTTGCGCGGAAGCGGCGCGTTTGCCGGAGGAGGATTCGCTCGGGCTGTCCGCGCCAAGGCCGCGCGGGGGGCCAATTGTGATCGCGGTTCCGGTCCTGCCTGGCATCGCCAATTTCGACGATCTCGATCCTTTTTATTTGGAAAGCGAGGTCCGTGTCGTCATGGTCAAATGCGGCGAGCCCCTGCCCGCCGAGGCGGCGCTCGTCATTCTGCCCGGCTCGAAAGCGTCGATCGCCGGTCTCGCGGCTTTCCGGCGCGAGGGCTGGGATATCGATCTTTTCGCGCATGTCCGGCGCGGCGGCCATGTGTTCGGCCTTTGCGGCGGCTATCAGATGCTCGGCAAAATTATCCGCGATCCGGGCGGCGTCGAGGGTCCGCCGGGCGAGGCGCACGGGTTGGGCCTGCTCGACATTGAAACGGACCTTTTAGGTGACAAATTGCTTGCGCCGGTGCGCGGCGCCGGGGCGCAAAACGGCGTGCCTTTCACCGGCTATGAAATGCATGTTGGCCGCAGCTTTGGGCCGGATTGCGCGCGGCCCGTGTTGCGTTTCGCGGATGGACGCGGCGATGGCGCGACGTCGGCCGATGGCCGTGTGAGCGGCTGCTATGTCCACGGGCTGTTCGCCGAGCCCGCGCAACGAAGCGCGCTACTCGCCCGCCTCGGGGGCAAGGGCTCGGGCGTCTCTTATGAGGAGTCTCTCGACGCGGCGCTCGACGCGGTCGCCTCACATCTTGAAACGCACATCGACCTCGACCGGCTTCTTACGCTTGCGAGATAACAAGCGCCGTCAAGGTCAAGGCCGACCAATGCACTCCGCAAGCAAATCGAAAGAGCGTGAGCGCGCGCCGTATGTCCTGGGACG
>JBATYB010000267.1:0-9885 GCA_049673825.1 Methylocella sp.
CGCCAAGACCGCGGCGGAGCAACGCCGGGCCTGGCTCGCAAGGCGCCGCGGCGCGGAGTGCAACAGCTTCTATCGGCGGGGAACGCGAAAATGCCGCGGGCCCATTGCGGCACGCAAACCCCGCCAAGATAAGGTTGGGCAAAAATGACTGATTTATTGTAGATACGCGAGGCCGCGAATTTTTGGAACCGCACGAGCGGGTTGCCGCGCGGGCGCAAAACGCCGTTAAGGATCAGGAGAGCGTCTCCATGGCAATGTCCTCGACCAATTCCGGCGCGGGAAATATTGCGCGGCCATGGCCGGTGCCCCGGGGCAGCCCGCGAGCTTTTGCCATGCCGGATCGCTGCGATGGCCATGTTGCTGCCATCCCCGCTTGATATGCGGCAGGGGCGCATCAGCTAAGAGGCGTTGGCGCGAACAGGATCACAATGCTGCATAGTCTGGCATCCGCCCAAGTTTCCCTGGACAATGACGATCGTTTGGCGCTTTCCTCCGGCGCGGTTTTGCGCGGTCCGGCGCGGCCGGACTTGATCCGCGACGAATTGCTCTGCGAGATCTTTGCCGGAACCGCGGCTAGCCATCCTTCCGCCATCGCCATGATCACGGTGGACGGCAACCTTACCTATGCCGAGGTCGACGCGAAAGCGGAGGCCCTCGCCCGCGGCCTTTTGCAAAAAGGGGTTCGTCCGGGCCGCACCGTAGGCCTGTGGATGCCGCGCGGCCACGAAGTTCTGATCGCGCAAATCGCGATCGCGAAGACCGGCGCCGCCTGGCTTCCATTCGATGCGGACGCCCCCCCTGAACGCGTCGCCGTTTGCCTGTCGGATGCCGAGGCCAGGGGCCTCCTGACCTCCGCCACTTTCGCCGCGAAGCTTTCGACATCCTGCCCGGCTTGGACTTTTGCCGCTCTTCTGGCCGATTCCCCGGAAGCTCCGGACATCGCGAAAGTCGACGCGCGGGCGCTCGGCGCGCGCCCGGAGGACCCCGCCTATCTCATCTACACGTCCGGTTCGACCGGCACCCCCAAGGGCATTGTGATTTCCGGGCGCAATATTTGCCATTATTTGCGCGCCGCCAACGAAGTCTACGGGGTTGAGGCGAGCGATGTCGTCTTCCAGGGCGCTTCCGTCGCCTTCGATCTGTCGATGGAGGAAATCTGGCTTCCTTACCTTGCCGGCGCGAGCCTTTTCGTGGCGACCGCCGAGATGATGGGCGAGGCCGACAGGCTTCCCGGTCTTCTGGAAGCAAACCGGGTCACCGTGCTCGATTCCGTGCCCACCCTTTTAGCGCTTCTGCCGCGCGATGTCGCAACCTTGCGGCTGATCATCCTTGGCGGCGAAGCCTGCCCGCCGTCGATTGCCGATCGCTGGTGCGTGCCTGGGCGCAAGATCTTCAATTCCTATGGCCCGACGGAGACGACGGTCGTGGCGACTGTCGCGGAAGTGCGGCCGGGGGTTCAGGTCACGATCGGCCGGCCTATCGCGAATTACACTTGCTATGTGGCGGGCGAGCGCCTCGATCTTCTCCCTCCCGGCGTCGAAGGCGAGCTACTCATCGGCGGGCCCGGGGTGGCGAAAGGCTATTTGCGCCGCGACCGGCTGACCCGCGAGAAATTCATCGCTAATCCTTTCTTGGATGACGCGCCCGATCCGGTTTTGTACAGGTCCGGCGATGCGGTGGAGATCGCCGCCGACGGCGAAATCGTGTTCCGTGGCCGGATCGACGATCAGGTCAAGGTTCGCGGCTTTCGCGTCGAATTGGGCGAAATCGAAGCAAAGCTCGCCGGTCTCCCTGGCGTTGCGCATGCCGCCGTCGTCTTGCGCAACGACAACGAAATCGAACAGCTCATTGCGTTCGTGGTTCCCTCCCTGGACGCCGAAATCGACGCGAGGCTCTTGCGCGGCGGGCTCCGGCAAAGCCTGCCGGCGTACATGGTTCCGGAGCGGTTCGAGTTCGTCGAAAGCCTGCCGAAACTCGCCTCCGGCAAGATCGACCGCAAGGGTCTGAAGCAGATTGAACTTAGCCCCGCCGATGCAATCGAGGCGCAGGAAGAGCCGCGCAACGAGACCGAGGCAAAACTTCTCGACGCCGCCAAACGCGCGCTGCCGCCGCAGGCCATTCCTTTCGATGCCGATTTCTTCACCGATCTTGGCGGCCATTCCTTGCTCGCGGCGCGTTTCATCTCGGCCGTGCGCGAAACGCATGCCCTGGCGCGGATCACCTTGCAAGATGTCTACACCGCGCGTTCGCTGCGCGCGATAGCCGAACTCCTCGACCGCAAATGGGCCCATGGATCAAAGGTCGAGGATCTGTCCTTCGTGCCGCCGCCCTTGTTGCGCCGCTTCCTCTGCGGATGTGCGCAGGCCCTTGCGCTTCCTGTCATTCTCGCTCTCGTGACCGCGCAGTGGCTCGGCGTGTTCGTAAGCTACATGCTGCTCACCGGCGCAACGGCGAGTTTCTTCGAGGAAATGGTTTCGCTCGTCGGCGTTTATCTGTGCATCAATATCGCCACGGTGGCGATCGTCGTCGCCGCGAAATGGCTGGTGATCGGCAAGACCAAGCCCGGGCGCTATCCTCTATGGGGAGTTTATTATTTCCGCTGGTGGCTGGTGAAGCGTTTCCTTGGACTGGTCCATATCAAATGGTTCCAGGGGTCCCCCATCATGCGGCTCTATCTGATGGCGCTTGGGACGAAAATCGGCAAGGACGCGCTCATCGGCGAAATCGAGCCGGGCGCGGTCGATCTGATCTCGATCGGGCCTGGCGCGAGTATCGGATCGGCCGCCAATTTCGCCAATGCGCGGGTCGAGGGAAACGAACTCGTGATCGGCACAATCGACATCGGCGCAAGGGCCTATGTCGGATCGTCCTGCGTCATCGAGGAAAATGTCGTCATCGAAGAGGGGGCCGAGCTCGGCGATCTGACCGCGATCGGCGCGGGGGGCCGCGCCGGGGCGTGGGAAGTTTGGGACGGCTCGCCGGGGCGCAAGGTTCGCATGGTGGACCGCGCCGCGCTGGACCCGCCGTCCACGGCTTCCCGCGCACGCCGGGGGATCATGGCACTTATGTATGGGGTGCTGCTTCTGGCGATACCTCCGCTTGGCCTGTTGCCGATTTTCCCGGCCTTTTGGGTGTTCGACCGGATCGACGATCTGATCGGCACCGCCGATTTCGATCGCACCCTTTACATGCTCTCGATCCCTATCATGGCCTTGCCCACCGCCTTCGTCATGGTGCTCGTCACCGTCGGCTTCATCGCGGCTTGCCGCTGGGTCATCTTGCCGAGGGTCCGCGAGGGGACTTATTCGGTTCATTCCTGGTTCTATTTCCGCAAATGGGCGGTGGCGCTCGCAACCGAGGTGACCCTCGAAACATTATCGTCCTTGTTCGCGACGGTCTACATGCGTGCCTGGTACCGGCTGATGGGCGCCAAGATCGGCAAGGACGCGGAAATTTCGACGAACCTGTCCGGCCGCTACGATCTCGTCGAGATCGGCGAGAAATGCTTCATCGCCGATGAAGTCGTCCTTGGCGACGAAGAGATCCGCAACGGCTGGATGTATTTGAAGCGCGTCAAGACGGGTCCGCGCGTTTTCGTCGGAAATAGCGCCGTGGTGCCCGCCGGGGCCGAAATTCCGGAGGGCGCGCTGATCGGCATCAAGTCGAAGCCGCCCGCGAACGATTTGATGCAGGCGGGCGATACCTGGTTCGGCTCGCCGCCGATCAAATTGCCGGTGCGGCAAAAATTCGATGGCGGCGGCGCGAACTGGACCTACGCGCCGCCACGCTGGAAGAAATTCGCGCGCGCCTGCTTCGAGGCGGTCACGATTTCGCTGCCGATCATGCTGTTCATTACGTTTGGAACATGGGCGGTGGAATGGTTCAGCACCGGCGTGCTCGAAGGCAAATATTTCGAGGTGCTGTGGCAGTTCATGCTCGCCTCGGCCGGCATTAGCCTGATCATGACCCTGGTGGTCATCGCCTTGAAATGGATCACGATGGGACGCTACGAGCCGATGATCAAACCCATGTGGTCCTGGTGGGCCATGCGAACCGAGGCGGTTGCGGTCATCTATTGGGGCCTCGCCGGCAAGGTTTTGCTCGATCATTTGCGCGGCACGCCGTTCCTGCCTTGGCTCATGCGCCTGTTCGGCACGAAATTCGGACGCGGCGTTTTCATGGACATGACCGACATCACTGAGTTCGACTGCGTGAGCGTCGGCGATTACGCGGCCTTGAATGATCTGTGCGCGCTGCAAACGCACCTCTACGAGGACCGCGTCATGAAGGTCGGCAAGGTCTTCGTCGGCAACGGCGTAACCGTCGGCGCGGGTTCCACCGTGCTTTACGACACGATTGTTGCCGACTACGCGCGATTGGGGCCCCTGACCCTCGTGATGAAGGGCGAGCAAATTCCCGCCCATACCGAATGGGCCGGCGCGCCGGCGGAGCCCAAGGCGGCACCGGGACAAATTATCGAGAAAGCGGCGGCTTGACTTATGCCTAGGGCTGGTTATTTAAGCTTTGCGCAATACCGCGCATAGAAAGGAGGTCACTATGAAGCTTCTCCTGAAGTTTCGAATGAACCTCACTGGAAAATCCCCACGGCGGGGAATCTCGGCCCGCACGGAATCCTTGGTAGAGGGATAGTCGGACTAACGGCCGTTAGGCCGTCGAGTTTATCGCGGCAAGGCAAGGCAATTTGGCTGTGCGAGCGCGCTTTCTACCCGGCGCGCGCTTCTAATTGCATAATTCTGAACATTCTGGATCTGGGCAAAGTCAAGACGACATATACGGCAATGCTCCGTTCACGACCTGGGGCCGACCTCAAACAAGCGCGATCGCCGCGATCTGGCGGCCGTAATCGGGCTCGTTTCGATGCACGCAACGGCGATAGGAATAGAAGTTTTCGGGCTCGGCATAGGTGTCGCGAGCCAAATCCTCGAAGAAGCCGAGGCCCGCAAGCCGCAGCCGCAGCGCGATAAACCCCGGCAGATCGAACATGAAATGCCCGTCGCGCGCCGAAGCCGAAAAAAAGCGCGCGTGGCTGCTCGATGCCGCGACGAATCGATCGGCAAATCCGGCGCCGACCTCATAACTATTCCGCGAGATCATTGGGCCTAGCGCCGCGACCGTCGACGCCCGGCGCGCGTCAAGCGTTTCCATCGCCTCGAGAGTGGCTTCCAGTACGCCAGCGAGCGCGCCTTTCCAGCCGGCATGCGCGGCCGCGATCACCCGCGCCCCCCGGTCGGCGAACAGGATCATGCCGCAATCGGCGCCGCTGACGCCGAGTCCTAGACCTCGCACGGACGTTACCATGGCATCGCAACGCGGGAGCTCGACAAAGGCTTTCGTCACGATCAGTGCCCTTGGCGAATGAATCTGGTAAGGCACGAGGAGATGCGCCGGATCGACGCAAAGATGCACCGCCATCCTGCGCCGGTTCTCGGCAACCGAGCGCGGATCGTCTTGCGAGCCGACGCCGCCGTTAAGCGACGCGTAAACTCCCGTGGAGACGCCGCCGAGCCGGGTGAAAAATCCATGGGTCAGGCCCGGCGCGTCGAGAATGCTCGCGCGCAGCGGCGTCGCGGTTTGCTGCATCATGGCGATGAGGTCTCGAAGCCGGGCGGGCAAAGGCCCGGCTGGGTCACCGCGAGCGCCTTGAAGAGCCTTGCCATGTCGGTTGCGCCGGAGTTCGGCGCGCCACCGGCAAGGCGAAAGAGGGCGGAATCAATGGCGGCACTCTGGGGCTGGTTGGCACTTAGACGCAACCTCGCGGCGCGTTCATGGATGCCGAGACGGGCCAGCCATTCGCCTTGCGGCACGGGGCCATGGGCTCTAGCGCCCGCTGCGCGCGCGGCCCGGGCAAGGCCGCAAAAATCGACATGCGCGGTGAGATCGGCTTCGCCGGGATCGCGCAAGGGATCGGCGAAACGATGCCGCTTCACCGCCTGCAAGGTTTCGCCGCGCCCGGGCGTGTCGTAGCCGTAGTCGATGACGAGGAGCGCGCCGCCCTGTGCAGCAACGCGCGCCGCAAGCCGCGTCATCAAACGGGCGCCCACCACACCGGCCTCAAGCACCTGCCCGAATTCACCCGCGAGTTCAAGGCCGGGTTCGGCGTCCGGGGCAAGACCAAAGCACAAGCGCTCTTCGTTATCCAGTCCGACGAGCCTTTCGTGCCAGCCATCGGCGCGGGCGACGAAATGGCGCACCGGCAGGCAATCGAAAAATTCGTTGGCGACGATGATCGCGGGGCCGCTGGGCAGCTCCTCCGCGGTCTTGTGCCACCTCGCCGCGACCGGCGAATCTTTCAGCGCCCCGCGCTGCCTTTGTTGCAAGACCTCGCTCGTCTCGACAAGATTGAGATCGATTGCGCCAAGGAAATCCGGCGCAAGCCGTGCCGCGCGTAAGATGTCCGCCATCAAGCTGCCGCGGCCTGGCCCCAATTCGACGAGCAGAAGTGGCCTGGGTTCGTCCATGGCGCGCCAGACCGCGACGCACCACAGGCCAATCAATTCACCGAACATCTGGCTGATCTCCGGCGCGGTGATGAAATCGCCGCTCTCTCCCAACGGCATTTTGGAGCCGTAATAGCCGTGCACCGGATGCGCCAGCGCAAGGGTCATGTAGGTCTCGAGGCTCATCGGCCCGTTCTCGGCGATCGACTCGCGGATGAGATTTTCGAGCGGGCTCATGCGGGCCTATTCATGTCGCGAGCGGCCGGCCGCCGGCAGGCGCGGATAATAAAAACAATGCCTGCCGCGATCACCGGCAGCGACAAGAGCATGCCCATGGTCGCGCCGCCGAACAGAAAGCCCAGCTGCGGGTCCGGCTCGCGAAAGAATTCGCATGCGATTCGCGCGATGCCGTAACCGGCGGCAAAAAGCCCGGTGACAAGACCCGGCCGCCGCAGCGCGCCCAAACGAACCGCGATATAAAGCACAAGGAAGAGGGCAAACCCTTCGAGGCCTGCCTCGTAGAGCTGGCTCGGGTGGCGCGGAAACGGCCCGGCGCCGGGAAAAACCATCGCCCAAGGCACGCCGGTCGGCCGTCCCCAAAGTTCCGGCTTGATGAAATTCGCGATGCGGCCGAGAAAAAGCCCGATCGGAACCGCGGCGGCGCAGACATCGGCGAGGCTCAGCACCGGAATTCTCTTGCGCGAGGCGAGGATATAAATCGCGAGAGCGGTTCCGGCGAGTCCGCCGTGAAACGACATACCGCCTTTCCAAACCGCGAAAATCTCGGCGGGATGGGCAAGATAAAATCCCGCGTTGTAGAATAGCACATAGCCGAGCCTTCCGCCGAGAATGACCCCCATCGCCGCATAGACGAGAAGATCGTCGATGTGCAAGGGATCGAGCGGCGCCGCGCCGCCCCAAAAAGCCTTTTGTCTCACCAATGCCCGCGCATAGGCCCAGCCGAGCACGAGCCCGGCGATATAAGCCAAGGCATACCAGCGGATCGGCAAGGGGCCGATGGCGATCAGCACCGGATCGATGCTCGGGTAGGCAAGGGAGATCGGCATGGCGCTCCGCAAATCGAAAGGCGATGCGATGGCAACCGGAACGGGAATTCCTGCCGGAGGCGGTTTGCGTCGGCCTCATTCGCGCTTCGATCAAGGCAAATTGCCGAGCCTTGAGTCAAGCCTGGAGTTCGCACGCGTCGCACCGCATCGGCGCCGGTGATCGCCAAGCGGCCGACAGCACCGGCCTTCCGATGCTTCCGCCCCAGAGCATCGGGCCGAGCGAGCCAGAGGCTCCGCTAAGCCAAGCTTAGTGGAGTGGCGAGCGGAGGGTTGCGATCGGGGGATTAGGAGGAAAATAGAACAGCCGAAGCGATCCGGTCAGGCTTTCGGCAAACGCCCTGGTTTTTCGAGCGATAAGGGCAGGTCCGCGATCGACGATCAGAAAGTTCACGCGCCCGGCTCGGTTGAGCAGGCGTTTCAGAAACGCGATGAAAACAGAGGCGGTGACGCCGCTAATGCATTGAAAGTAAAAAATGGGGTCTCGACGCAAAAAAGGGCGCCTCATGCGAGACGCCCTTCCACCGCTGCGCGGGGCGTGGGAGGGAGCCGCCCGGCTCGCGAAGTTACGCTGCCCTTGGTGTCGCGATCGTCGGCTTTGCGCCGTTGGTTCCGATTGGGATCTTGCGCGGTTTCTGCGCCTCGGGGAGTTCCCGCGTGAGATCGACGTGAAGCAAGCCGTTTTCAAGGCTCGCGCCGGTCACATGGACGTGATCCGCGAGCTGGAAGCGGCGCTCGAACGACCGGGCGGCAATTCCCTGATAGAGCACTTCCGGCTTCGCCGTTTCGCTCTCGCCCTCGCGTTCCCGCGAACCACGGATACTAAGGGTATTTTCCTTGGTCTCGATCGAGAGATCGGTCGCGCCGAAGCCCGCGACCGCCACCGATATCCGGTAGGCGTTTTCGCCGGTGCGTTCGATATTATAGGGCGGGTAGCCCGGCATGGCTTCGAGCCCAGCGGCCTGGTCGATCATGCTGAACAAGCGATCGAACCCGATAGTCGAGCGATATAGGGGAGAAAGATCAAACTGACGCATCTCACTATCCTCCTTGAATGAAGCGAGAAGAGGTGTTGCACCATCTACGTTTACGAAGCGGAGCGAGACGATTTGCCGGCGATTTCCGCGCCGCGCGCAACGCTCGTCTCCCCTCGCGCGTCCTGAAGCGGCCCGCGCATTGTTGATGTGGGGATAGGGTTTGGCTTTGCAAGAGGGGCGAGACAGGCGAAAGTTCCGCCCGTAAAGTCTTTCGTCATCAGCGGCCGCCGGCGGTTAAAATCACTTCCTGGCCGGGCCCTGGAGCAGCGAAATTTCGCGATGGAACTTTGCACGATCTTGGAAAATCCGGCGCCCCCCGGCGCCGTCGTCTCGGCCATCGCGGCGCGGGACAATTGGAACCTGCGGGCGGCGCGCTGGAGTTGCGGCGCGGCTTGCGCCGGAACGATCGCGATTTTGCCAGGACGCGCGGAATTCATCGAAAAATATTTTGAAGTCATCGGCGAATTGCTGAGCCGGAACTTCGATGTCGCGATCCTGGATTGGCGCGGGCAAGGCCTCTCTGGCCGGCTCGCGAAGAATCCCCGCAAGGGCCACATCGGCGATTTCCGGGCCTTTGAGCGCGATCTCGACGCCTTGGTGGAACAGGTCCTCGAACCGTTCTGCCGGCCCCCGTGGTTCGCGCTTGGCCATTCCCTGGGCGCGGCTATCGCCCTGTCACAGGCGCGCGCCGGTCGCTCGCCATTCGCGCGCATGGTCCTGACCGCGCCGATGATCAACATTTATGGGCTGCAATTCCCGCGCGCCATGCGGATTCTCGCCAAGGCGCTCGTGCTGCTCGGGCAGGGCCGCCGTTTCGTGCCCGGCGGCGGCCCCAAGCCCTATATGTCGGCGAGCTTCGAGGGCAATCTATTGACGTCAGATTTACGCCGCCATGCCCGCGCGGCGGCGATCATAAAGGCGGCGCCCGAGCTTGCCATCGGCGATCCGACGGTCGGCTGGATCAATGCCGCCTTCCGCTTCATGCGGCGCTTCGAGGATGTGGCGTATCCGCGCCGGATCTCGACCCCGGTTTTGATCGTCGCGGCCGGCGCCGACCGCGTCGTCGATACCGCCGCGACCGAATATTTCGCGAGCCGCCTCAAGGCCGGCAAGTGCCTTACATTGGCGCACGCCCGTCACGAAATCCTGATGGAGCGGGACCCGTTGCGCGAGCTCTTCTGGGCCGCGTTCGACGCGTTTCTTCCCGCCGAATGCGCGGCCGGCGATGGCGCCGCCATTAATCAAGGCATGGATTATACCAGCCGCCGAAAAACCTGACTCTTGGGGGATTGCCAAACTGCCCCGGAGGTTTGTCGATGCCGCGAG
>JBATYB010000268.1:0-2094 GCA_049673825.1 Methylocella sp.
CTCGCGGCAGCTTGACGATGCCGCATTCGATGGCATCCATGAGCGAGAAGTCGCTCATCGTCCATGGGAACAAAAAGCCTTCGCCATAGCCGGAGCCGCGAAGAAAGTATGGCGTCGCGGACAAGTCAACAACGCGGCTGATGCCGAGCGTGCGGTTCACCGCTTCGAGGCCCGAAATCCAGAGGCGGGCCGCCTCATTGTTCTTTTCGGCCTCCTTCTTCTCTTCACCCTTGAGGTCTTCGTCGCCCTCCGCGTCCGGCTTTTCCCGATAGCAGTGGTGCCCCTCGTCATTGATGACGAGGATGTTCTTCAGGCCCATCAAGCCGGGCATCACGCGCTGGACCATTTGGCCGTCAGTCTCTTGCGTGTTCAGGTCCTCGCCGAGACGCCCTTGCAGGAGTTGGCGGCCGCCTTTGGAGAGCTCGATGCGCTCGCGGAGCTTGAAGGCATGGTAGTTGGTGATGACGATCTTGGCCCGGTTCACGTCATCGAGCTGTCGCCCGGAACCAATTCGCATCTGGCGTAGTAGCTGCCGGGGTCATTCGGCTGGAGAACGCGCAGCCGGTCTTTGATCGTCAAGCCGGGGGCGCAGACTAAAAATCCGCGCGTAAATTGGTTGCTCGCAGGGTGCCGCGCTGCGTTGACCGTCTGCCAGGCGATGAGCATGGCCATGACGGTGGTTTTGCCGGCGCCGGTGGCGAGTTTCAGCGCGAGCCGCATCAGCTCCGGGTTGGCGTCTTTGTTGACCGACGCGAGATGGTCAAGCAGGCGTTTGCCGCTCTTGGATTGGGGTGCGGCCTCGGTGAGCCAGATCGCGGTTTCCACTGCCTCCACCTGGCAGAAGAAAGGGCGGACCCCGCCGAACTGGTGATGGCGCCAGTGCTGAAGAAGGCGGGCCGTCTCCGGAGTGACCTGCCACTGATTGGGATTGGGCAAGGAACGCCATGCGTCCACATGACCGCGGACCTCATTGATGATCGCTTGGCCGTATTGCTGCTCTTTGGTCGAATGCACCTTGCCTTCGTCGAACAACGATCCCGATTGTGCGGCGGCCTTGCGTTTCTTCGGCTTTGGGATCGGCGTGATGAATTTGGCGCTGCGCCGGCGCTCAATGATCGTCTGCGTGGGTTGCCCAGTCTCATCAAGCTCCCAATACCTCATCGGGTATTTGTAGGGAGAGTTGAGTATTGGATGGTCAAAGAAGGGGTTAGACATAATCGACGCCTCTCAGCCGGCAATTGGCCAAGACATTGATGCCACTGTTTAGGAGCTTGTAAAGGGCGCCGCGCATGAGCTCGTGTAGTGTCTCGTGCAAAGGATTACAATTTATCCTGGCGCGCGAGCGGGGGCATTTTCAGTGCCGCACGGCCGCGATTGACCTTGAGGATGATGGCGGTGGCGGATTTTGTCCAGGCAAAAGGCTTCGGATCGGCATTTTTGCGTTCGATGTAGCCGTGGATGGCGCCCTCAAGTTCCGGCACGCTTGTGAGAGCACCCCGGCGAATACGCTCCATGGTGATCTTTCCGAACCAACGCTCCACGAGGTTCGGCCACGATGACGATGCCGGAATAAAGCGGAGGGGGAAGCGCGGATGTTTGGCGAGCTGGTCCTTGACCCCCTGTTTTGTGCGGGCCGCGTGGTTGCCGGCAATGCCGTGGATGTCCGGACGGTTAAGGGCGCCGCGGCCGACGGCTTTGAGAAACTTCGGAAACTCCCGATGACGGTGCCGCGGCATGCGGCGGCCGGTGACCTCGCCTTCCGGCCCATCAAGCGCGGCGAACCATGTGGCCGTGCCGTTGCGCTTGGAGCCGTGCGTCATGGTTCCCGCATGCCCCTTCTTCACCGGCAGGCCGGGCCGGGTGCGGTCAAGCGCCCGAATCCGGCTCTTCCCATCCTGAGCTCGTCGAAGAATCGTCGATACGCAACACCAGCGCGTGTTCCGGCGGGTTCATATAAAGGCCGGCCGCATCCTCAAGCTTCTCGATAAAACCGGGATCGTTCGATCGCTTGAACGTCTTGCGCAAATGCGGCTTCGGGCCGTTGGCGTGCCGGACGCGCCGGACCGGCGCCTTGCCGGCGCCGCGGACCTTGGC
>JBATYB010000269.1:0-7257 GCA_049673825.1 Methylocella sp.
CATCGAGGGCATCGAAGCTTGGCTCGCCAAAGGTGTCGCGCGGATCATCATGGGAACGCAGGCGGTCCGCGATCCGGATCTCGTCCGGCGGGCGGCGCGGCTCTATCCTGGCCGCATCGCGGTGGGCGTTGACGCGCGCGACGGCAAGGTCGCGGTCGAAGGCTGGGCCAAGACCTCGCCGTTGACCGCGGCCGAGCTCGGCAAGAGATTCGAGGATGCGGGAGTAGCCGCGATCGTCTATACCGACATTTCGCGCGATGGGGTTCTCAGGGGGTTAAACATCGAGGCAACATTGGCGCTCGCCGATGCGCTAAAAATTCCGGTGATCGCCTCGGGCGGCCTCGCCTCGCTCGCCGACGTGGAGCGATTGTTGATGCTGGACTGTGCGAAACTCGAAGGCGCGATCGCCGGCCGGGCGCTCTATGACGGGCGGCTCGACGCCGCGCAAGCGCTGTCGCTGATCCGGCGGGCCACGGCGCCGGCATGAAGATGAGGTTCGCCGCCGGGAGCTACGCCTGATGCTTAAATGCCGCGTCATTCCCTGTCTCGACGTAAAAGACGGCCGGGTGGTCAAGGGCGTGAATTTCGTCGATCTGCGCGATGCCGGCGATCCGGTCCAATGCGCGCTCGCTTATGACGCGGCGGGCGCCGACGAGCTCTGTTTTCTCGACATCACCGCCAGCCATGAGGACCGCGCGATTATCCTCGATGTTGTCCGGCGCACGGCGGAAGCCTGCTTTATGCCGCTCACCGTCGGCGGCGGCGTGCGCACCCTCGACGATATTAGGGCGCTGCTCGTTGCCGGCGCCGACAAGGTGTCGATCATGACCGCCGCCGTGGCCAACCGCGAGATCGTCCGCGAGGCGGCGCGAAAATTCGGCAGCCAATGTATTGTCGTGGCGATCGACGCCAAACAAACGGCCCCCGGCACATGGGAAATCTTCACCCATGGCGGACGCAAGGCGACCGGCCTCGATGCCCTTGCCTATGCGCAAGAAGTGGTGACGCTCGGCGCCGGCGAAATTCTCTTGACGTCGATGGATCGCGACGGCACCAAGCGCGGTTTCGATCTCGCTCTCACCCGCGCCGTCACCAGCGCGGTTTCCGTGCCCGTGATTGCTTCGGGCGGCGTTGGCACGCTCGATCATCTCGTCGAGGGAATTCGCGACGGCGGCGCGAGCGCGGTGCTCGCCGCCTCGATCTTTCACTTCGGCGAATTTACGATCGCGCAAGCCAAGCGGCATATGGCAAGCTTCGGATTGCCGGTGCGGCTCGATCCGAGCCCGTGCGTGGCAGGTGCGAAGCCCCAAGTTTTTCCCGCGGGAATCGTGTCCGCCGGCACGGGAACAGACTCATGACGCGCTTCACCCTCGACGATCTCGCCGCGATTATTTCCACGCGCGCCAATGCGAGTGCCTCGGCATCCTACACAAAGTCGCTTCTCGACGCAGGCACAGCCCGGGCGGCTAAAAAACTCGGCGAGGAGGCGGTCGAAGTCGTGATCGCCGCCATCGAAGGCGACGCGCAAGCGATCACCCGCGAAAGCGCCGATCTGCTTTATCATTTGCTGATCGTCTTGCATCAGAGCGGCATTTCGTTGGATGATGTATGCGCGGAGCTTGAACGCCGGACCGGCCGATCCGGCCACGCGGAAAAGGCGGCGCGCCGCGCGGATCGTGCCGTGATCGAGGAATAAATGGACGTACGTGCGGCATCCACCGCGGCGACCCTCTCGCCCTATCATCATTTCACGAGGGACGAATGGGCGGCCTTGCGCGCCGACACGCCGCTCACTCTGTCGATGGAGGATCTGACGCGGCTCCGGTCGCTCAACGATCCGATCTCGCTGGAGGAAGTCGTCGCGATCTATTTGCCGCTGTCGCGCCTGCTCGCGCTTTACGTCGCGGCGACGCAAGGTCTCTACAAGGCGACCCAGCGCTTCCTTGGCGCCGAGGGTGGAAAAGTCCCCTATATCATCGGCGTCGCCGGTTCGGTCGCGGCCGGCAAATCGACGTTATCGCGGGTCATGCAGACGCTGTTGTCGCGCTGGCCGAACACGCCGAAGGTCGAGCTCATCACCACCGATGGGTTTCTTTATCCGAACGCCCGCCTCAAAAGCGAGGGTCTGCTCGAGAAAAAGGGTTTTCCGGAAAGCTACGACGGCACAAAGCTCATATGCTTTCTTTCCGATGTAAAAGCCGGCAAGCACAGTGTCCAAGCGCCGGTCTATTCGCATGTGACTTACGATGTGATCCCCGGCGAGAGCACCATTGTCGATCGCCCGGATATCCTTATCGTCGAGGGCCTCAACGTCCTCTTGCCCAATCGACCGGCGCGGGATGGACGGGCCATTCCTTTCGTCTCCGATTTCTTCGATTTTTCGGTCTATCTGCACGCCGCGGAAAAAGATCTCGAAAAATGGTTTATCTCCCGCTTCATGCGCCTGCGCGACACCAGTTTCCGCGATCCTCAATCTTATTTTAAGAAATACGCCGGCCTCGACGACGTCCAGGCGGAAGCGACCGCGCGAACCATTTGGACAAGAATCAATCTTCGCAATCTGCGCGAAAACATCCTCCCCACGATGCCCCGCGCGAGCCTCGTGTTGACCAAGGGGCCAAGCCACATGATCGAGGAAGTCGAGCTAAGGAAGCTTTAGGGGGTTGCGGCGCTGCTTCTGACCTCAAGCTGGCATATGCGCTTGCTTTTACACTCGGCGCGGTGTCGCATCGGTCCTGGCGAAGGCGTCAATCGAAAACCCGGCGCAAATCCTTTGCACCGGAATTCCGCACCAAGAGAGCCTTTTAATTGAAGGCTTTAATTTTGGTGCTGATTGCCCGTGTGAGGACCCCGAAAGTAAGGTATGCTTTCGTCTGCTCAGGTGATCTTGAAACTCGAAAGGCGGGGATCGCGGTAGGAGATCGATCGCAAGACGGTGCGACGCTCATATCATGGAGAGCGGTGCGAAGCCTTTGATCCACATGGTCCCGGCTTTCACCTGGCGTTCGCGCCGCGTGCCAGGCCAGGTCCGGCAATCGCCATGAAAGAGGAGAATTTTCGTGAGCAAAACCTATTCCGGCGCATGCTTTTGCGGCGCCGTCGAAGTGGAGGTGTCCGGGGAGCCGGAGGCGATGGGGTATTGCCACTGCCAGTCTTGCAGGTCGTGGTCCGCGTCGCCCGTCAATGCCTTCACGCTCTGGAAACCGGAAAACGTGAAGGTGACAAAGGGAGCCGATCAGATCGGCGCCTACCACAAGACCGAGAAGCACCATCGCCAATTCTGCCGGACCTGCGGCGGACATGTGATGTCGAGACTTCCGGCGTGGGGACTGGTTGACGTATTCTCGGCGACGATCCCGGATTTCCCGTTCCGGCCGCAGCTTCATGTCAACTACGCCGAGACGGTGCTGCCGATGCGCGACGGGCTTCCGAAAATGAAGGACTTTCCCGCCGAAATGGGCGGCTCCGGCGAAATCATTGCCGAATAAAAAGGCTTATTTTGCTACGCGCGCGCCATCACGCGGCAAGAGCCTACTCCGCAGGTTTGAAGGCTATCTCGGTAGGCGTAAATATCCCCGCGGCAGACGGCCGCATTTCGATATGGCGCCGGTGGAACCGCGCGAGACTGGCGCGGTGCCCGATCGAAACAATCGTCGTTCCGGGAAGCTTTCCGGCAAGGATTTCGTAGATTTCGGCTTCCATCGCTTCGTCCATCGCCGACGTTGCTTCGTCGAGGAAGAGCCAATCGGGCTTGGCCAATATCGCGCGGGCGATCGCAAGGCGCTGCTGCTCGCCGCCGGAAAGCCGCTGCTGCCAATTGTCCTCGACATCGAGTTCGCCGGCGAGATCGCCGAGTTGCGCGGCACGCAGCGCCTCAAGGATCGCCGCGCCGTCGTAGCGATCGGGGTTTGCCGGGTAGGTCACGGCGGCGCGCAACGGCCCGATCGGAATATAGGGCCTTTGCGGCAGCAGCAAAATTTTTGCCTCCCCCGGCAACGTGACCGCGCCGCCGGCATAAGGCCAAATGCCGGAGATCGCCCGGAAAAAAGTCGATTTGCCGGAGCCGGAAGGGCCGGTCAGAACCACCGGCTCGGCTCCGGCAAGCCGCAGGCTCGCGCCGTTGACGATCTCGCGGCCGTCCGGAAGCCGCAAATTCAAAGCCTCGATGTCGAGAGTTTTCCGCGCGGTGTCCATGCTCCTTTTTGGCGCGAAGCCCGGTGTCCGCGCGTTCTCGATCGCGAGGTCGAAAGACGTCAAACGGTCGAGCACCGCTTTGAAATCGGCGAGCGACACATAGTAGGTGACAAAAAAGGTCAAGGACTCGTTGACGATCCCAAAAGCTCTCGCCGTCTGCGTCATGATGCCGAGCGTGATCTTGCCCGCGAAATAGAAGGGCGCGGCGACGACGAAGGGTATGATCGGGCTGAGCTGGCCATAGGACGCCGTGAACGCGGTGAGGTTTTTGCGGCAGGCGATGATCCCGAAATAATTCTTGACGATCGCGCCAAACCGCGCCGTGAGCGATATTTTTTCTGTCGGCTCGCCGGAGAGCAGCGCGACTTGTTCGGCGTATTCGCGCAATCTTGCGAGCGAAAAGCGGAAATCGGCCTCATAGCGCTGCCGCTCGAAAGAGAGACGGACGAGCGGGCGCCCGATCAAATGGGTCACGAGCGTGCCGACGCCGGCATAAATCAGCGCGACCCAGAACAGAAATCCGGGCACCGCGATCGCCGTGTAAGGCAAGGTGAAGTTCGCCGAAAGATCCCAAAGCAGAATCGCGAAGGAAACGAGCGAGCTCAAATTCGAGATCAACAGAATCGAAAAGGAGTAAATGCCATAGCCGATCTGGCCGCCGTCGATAAAGCGGTTGATGTCCTCCGAGATGCGCTGATCCGGGTTGTCGGCGGCGCCGCCCGCAAGCGACATGCGATAGTGGGTGTGGGTGTCGAGCCAGCGGTTGACGTAATTGCCGGTAAGCCAGCGCCGCCAACGGATGATGAGGGTCGATGTCACGACAAATTCGAGGACCGCCGTCGCGACATAAAGAAACGCCCAGGGGACGAAGACGGTGAAGAGTTGCGACCAAAACGCCGCCTCGTCCTTGTTCTGGATCGCGTTGAACCAATCGCGGTTAAAGAACGACAGCCGCAGTAGCATGCCGACCTGCGCTTGATTGATGACGACGAGCAGGACGACCATGGCGATGGCTACCCACCGCTCACGCGCGCCGAAGGCGGGAAAGGGCCAGATGCGGGCGCGGGTCTCGGCGCTGGTATCGAAATAGCGGTCGGCGATGCGGGTCATCGACCGCACGACCGGAATGAACGAAATCGCATGGACGAGGATGCCGAAGATCGCGACGGTGAGCGGCAGGCTTTCGGGAAGCTCGTACTCTTCAAGCGAAACCGGCCAAAGTCCAGTCTGGGCCATAAGAAAGACGGCGCCGAAGATCACCGTCTCGGCCGCGAAGATCGCCGCGAAGATTTGCAAGAAAGTCGAGATCGTCCGCGAGCGGTAAGTGGTGAAGGCGCTGAGAACCCCCACCCCGGCGAGCAACAGCACGATGTTGTCGCCGGTCTTCAGACTGACAGCGGCGGCGGCGGCCGAGAAAAGGCCCACGAGGACGGCAAGCAGATGCATTGATTACCTTTCGTTATCGGATACTTGAATAAATATCCGCAAGTGCTTTATGAGGAATATGGAATACGGGCAGACGGTGCCGCGCCTTGGGACCCGGCGGCGGACCGGCTCCAGGATCCATGAGGGGGAGACATTTTGGCCCTTTGTTTGTCGCGTTTTCTGACCGGAAAGCTTGTGTAGACCAAGCTTCAAAGTCGATCGCCTTTATCCGGCTCCTCTTCGGCCGCAATGCCATTCACGGATGCGCAGAGCACCGGCGACGGTTTGAAGGTGAGAACGCGGCGCGGCGTGATCGGCACTTCCACGCCGGTCCGCGGATTGCGGCCGATGCGTTCGCGTTTGGCGCGCACCAAAAACAGGCCAAAGGAGCGCAGCTTCACTGTTTCGCCGCGCACCAGCGCATCGGTAATCTCGTCCAGCGTCATTTCGAAAATTTGCTTGGCCTGGGCGCGCGAAAGGGCGGGACACGAAGCGTAAACGGCGTCCAGGAGATCCGCTCGCGTCGCGGTTTTCCGGTTGGCGGCCGTGTCCGGCGGCGGCTCGGACGCTCGACGCATATTGGTTGGTTCTCCCCCTTAAGCCGCTCTCGTTGATGGCGATCTTAGAGCATTTTGTGGGCCGGGGGAAACCGGTCCGGCAAGGCTTTGGAAAAATAATGCTTGGGGCAATTTGCGCGGCTGGCGCAGGTCCCGGATAAGCTGACAGACTGTTTCGGGATCTGCTCCAACTTATTGATTTTGAGCGATTCCTTTTCGATCACATGATTTTATGCGATCGGGAAGCGCGGCTATGGATGGGCCGTCCGCCGCGACGAAAAAGGCCCCGGAGTTCGGGGCCTTTCGCGCAAAATCAAGGGTGAAAGGGACGGGCTTAGTAATCCATTCCGCCCATTCCGCCCATCCCGCCGCCGGGCATGGCGGGAGATTCCTTCTTCGGGGCTTCCACGACGATGGCCTCGGTGGTGATGACGAGACCGGCAACGGAGGCCGCATCCTGCAGGGCAATGCGCACGACCTTGGTCGGGTCGATGATGCCGAGCTTCATCAAATCGCCGTACTCGCCGGTCTGGGCGTTATACCCATAGGCGTAGGACGTATTCTCGATCAGCTTGCCAACAATAACCGCGCCGTCGTCGCCGGCATTGTCGATGATCTGACGTGCCGGTGTCTGGATTGCCTTGCGGACGATTTCGACGCCGGTTTGCTGATCGGGATTTTCGACCTTGATGCCGTCCAACGCCTTGATGGCGCGCAACAACGGCACGCTGCCGCCCGGCAATATGCCTTCCTCGACGGCCGCGCGCGTAGCATTGAGCGCGTCATCGACGAGGTCCTTCTTTTCCTTCACTTCCACCTCCGAGGCGCCGCCAACCCGGATCACCGCGACGCCGCCGGCGAGCTTGGCAAGACGCTCCTGCAGCTTCTCGCGGTCGTAGTCCGAGGTGGTGTCGGCGATCTGCGACTTGATCTGGGCGATACGCGCCTCGATGTCCTTCTTTTCGCCGGCGCCGTCGATAATCGTGGTCTCTTCCTTGTCGATGCGAACCCGCTTGGCGCGGCCGAGCATCTGCAAGGTCACGTTTTCAAGTTTGATGCCCAGCTCTTCCGAGATCATCTG
>JBATYB010000270.1:0-1509 GCA_049673825.1 Methylocella sp.
CTATCGGAACCCGCACGACGCCGGGATTGCGGCGAAGAAGAGCCGCGATTTGCATTTCGTTTTCTTCGGGTTCAATCGAACAAGTGCAATAGACGATCATTCCGCCGGGCTTCACCAGTTCGACGGCTTTGTCGAGCAGGCGTGTCTGAAGCGCCGCCAGCGCCGCGATATCGCGCGGTTTTTTGATCCATGCGATATCCGGGTGACGCCGGATCGTCCCCGTCGCGAGACATGGCGCATCGACCAGACTCGCATCGAAAGGCACCGTCTTAAAGTTTACGATATCGGCAACGACGATGCTGGCGCGCAAATTGAGCCGGGCAAAATTTGCGGCGAGCTTTTTCAACCGCTCGGCCGAACGGTCGATCGCCGTGACCTCGGCGCCGGCCGCCGCGAGTTGCGCCGCCTTGCCCCCGGGAGCGGCGCAAAAATCGGCCACCCTGGTGCCGGGTCCAACCCGTAAAAGCCTGGCCGGCAGAGCTGCCGCCGCGTCCTGAACAAACCAGCGGCCTTCCGCGAAGCCCGGAAGTCCGGTCACCGGAATATGAGTCCAAAGCCGCAGCGAACCGGTCGGCAAGACGGTTGCCCCGAGCCGCTCCGCCCAGATCAAAGGGTCCGACAGAACCGTGAGATCCAGTGTCGGCTCCTCGCGATGGGCGCTTGCGATCGCGTGCGCCCCCGCCTCGCCATAGGTATTGCGCCAGCGCTCCGCGAGCCATGCGGGCGTGTCGTGATCGAGGGGATCGCTTTCCCGCAGTATTTTTTCGCGGGCGCGGATAAGATTGCGCAAGACTCCGTTGACGAGGGAAGCGTAAGGCGCGTCTTTCGCCGCAAGACGGGTCATGCGGACGGCAAGATCGACGGCGGCGTGATCGGGAACGTCGAGAAAGAGAACCTGCGCCGACGCCGCGATCAGCGTCCATTCAAGGTGGGCGGCCTGACGCGGCAGACCTTTTTCCAAAAGCCCGGCCAGAGCGGCCCGGATGGTGCCCAGCCGGCGTAGCGCGACGGTGACAATCGAGCGCGTCAAGGCGATATCGCGAGGTTCCAAACCGCCAAGCCGCGAAAGGATCGCCGTGCCCGAAAAACATTCGTCCAGCGGATGACATCTTTCGACGATATCTTTCAGGATCGCCGCCGCGGCGAGACGCGCGGCAAGACCCGGGCACTGCTCGCTCTCCCGCCCTCGACTCTCACCCGAAGCCAGCTGGTTTGGGCGGCCGTTCGAAACCTTGCGACGCCGCCGCCGGTCCGCCGGCGGACGCGGAGATGCGGTCAAACTCGAGACTCCGCCACGAAGGCTTCGGGGAGGCCGATCATGTCTCTCTCCTAGCATGAACAGTTGGACTTTGCCCAGCAAATGGGCGAGGATCCGGCGGGAGCGGAAACCCCGCGCGCGCGGAGCTGCGCCGCTTTTCCCCGGCGCCAGGAGATGAAGATGCGACGGCCAAAAGACGAGACAGGTGGCCTCGCGGTTGCCGGCGCGGGCCGCGGCGAACTCGGCCAAGC
>JBATYB010000271.1:0-4447 GCA_049673825.1 Methylocella sp.
ATTGAGCACTTCCCCCGCGGCCGCGCGATCGCCTCTGAGGCGGGTGGCTTCGATCTCCGCCGCCGTCTCCTCGCCGAGCGCCTTGATGACCGCTCCCTGATCGCCTTGTCCAGCCGCATAGCGGGCCTCGGCGGCGCCCCGCATGCCGCGCGTCACCGCGATCACCTCCCGGTTCACGGCAAGGGCGCGGCTCGCCACGTAGTATTGGGCGAAGGCGACCTTGATGCGTTCGTCGAGGGCATCGCGGGCCGCCTGCTCGCGGCCGCGCACGGCATCCAAATCCGCCAGCGCCGCCTCGCGCCGCAGATCGAGCTTTCCCCAGAGCGGGAACGCCTGCGTCACCATGATCGAATGCCCGCTGAAGACGCCCGGATCGCGGTAATATGAATAGCTATCCGAGATCGTCGGATCGTTGAGCGCATCAGCCCCGGCGGCCTTGGCCGCGGCGGCCGAGGTATCGAGCGCCGCCGCGCGCAACGCCGGGTTGAGCCGACGCCCTACCGCGAGCACGCTCTCCACCGTCGCGCCCAAGGCCGCGAGCCGTGCTTGCGCGGCGGACTTTGCGGCGCCGCCGGCGTTCCGCGGCTTGCTCGCGGGTTTGAAACTCTGGTCCTGGCCCGCCGCCGAAGCATGGCCGGCGGCGAGAATAATGGCGAGCGCGGCGGCGCCCGCGGAGAAACGCGACGACATGGAAATGACCTCTAACCCAAGACGGGCCTTCGCCGCGGAAAACGCGTGGTTACAACCGCGCCGGACACTCCGGAATGCGATCCAACGGCGTGCGCGCATACGCGGTTCTTCGGCTTATTAAACGCCGGCGCGGTAGGGTATAGGAGGGAAGAGGCCGGGTTTGATCGAAAGCCCGGCTCGCGAAGCGGCAAGCGGCAAGTACGCCACCCGCCCATAAACTGTTGGAGACCCGAGCGCGATTGCCGGAGCCGGAAGGGCGGGCGAAGAAATACAGCCCGGCTGGTTGGCGCAATCGAGCGAAATGCCCTTGCACGGCACCTGTTTCATAGGCGCTGGCGTGGCAGGGTCTTCCATCGCCATCTTCGCGCAGCAGTCGCCGGCCGCGGTTTGCGCGGCATCCATACAATCCGGCGCCATGAACGCCGCACGCGGCATCGCCTGAACCGCCGCCCCAACGAGGAAGGCAAGGCCGGTCAGGACAATGAGCAACCGCCGGAGAAAGTGGATCCACATACCTGCAACATACGCAGTTCTCCGCCGCCGTTCAAGGTGCGCCGCCAGCCTCAAGACACGCCATCGACGAAGCGATCAGAGCCATGAACTCCAACCAAAACCCCATCCGTTGGCCGACCACCAAATCTCTGCTTCGAACCGAACGCCGCACGCGGCGGCGCCTCGGTGAACTGGGCTCCATCCCAGCCGCTTCAATCCCGCCCGCGCGGCTCGATCAAGAGGTCGAGCGGATACCCTTGAAAAGCCTTGTCGATGGCGAGCACGACATGGCCGTGGAATTTCTCGACGCCCAGCTCGCCACGGCTCATAAAGTCGCTGAGCTCGTTGTAATGGTCGATATCGCGGCAAAGCACCCGCATCAGATAATCGATCCGGCCGCCGATTTTGTAGCATTCCAAAACTTCGTTGCGTTTGCGGATGGCGGCCAGAAAACGCTCGAAATCGGCTTCGCGGTGGTTTTTGAGGATAACCTCGACGAGAAGCATCACCGTGCTGCAGATTTTCCTAAGATCGAACTCGGTGACATAGCGCCTGATCAGCCCATTCTTTTCGAGCGCCTTGACCCGCTCCAAGCAGGCGCTTGGCGACAAATGCACGTCCTCGGCGAGGCGGACATTGCTGATCCGCGCGTCGAGTTGCAGCCGCTTCAAGATTTTGAAGTCCATTTCGTCGATCATGTGCCGGCGCGCCATCTCTCGCTCGCTTGTCGCCTAAACCTTCGAGGTTTTCGAACGGTATTTGGGGTTTGGCTCAAGGCAAAATACGCGCCCGCGCATTTTCGCGCGCGAAAGGGGCTTTGTCGCGGATATTCTGCGCGAAAGCGGGCCAAGTTCCGGGACAAGAGCGCCGCCTTCAGTGCGATATATCCTCTTAGGAGGGAGTGTCGATAGGAGGCCGCCATGTCCTTGCAAACCGCCATTTCCCCGCAAAGCCTCATCGCTCGCGAAGCCCGCTTTGGCGCGAAAAATTACGCGCCGCTTCCGGTTGTCTTGGCGAGGGGCGCCGGCGCGCATCTCTTCGATACCGGCGGCAAGCGCTACATCGATATGATGAGCGCCTATTCGGCGGCGAGTTTCGGCCATCTGCATCCGCGTCTCGTCCACGCCATGAAACGTCAGCTCGATCGCTTGGATCTCGTCTCCCGTGCCTATCATTCGGATAATCTCGGGCCGCTTTGCGAGGAACTCGCGGGTCTCGCCGGGCTCGATGCGTGCCTGCCGATGAACACCGGCGCGGAGGCGGTCGAGACCGCGATCAAGGCCGCGCGCCGTTACGGTTATGACCGGCTGTCGATCCCCGGCGGCAAAGCGGAGATTATTGTCGCCGCGGGGAATTTCCATGGCCGGACGACGTCAATCATAGGCTTCTCCAGCGAACCGTCCTACCGGCGCGGTTTTGGGCCTTTCGCGCCCGGCTTTGTCACGGTGCCGTTCGGCGACGCCGGGACGCTCGAGGCGGCAATCTCGCCCTTCACGGCCGCCGTTCTCATCGAGCCCATTCAGGGCGAGGCGGGCATTGTCGTGCCGCCCAAGGGATATCTGGCAAGTCTCCGGAGGATCTGCGACCGGCACGGCATATTGTTGATTTTCGACGAGGTCCAGTCGGGCTTCGGGCGCACCGGGCGAAACTTCTGTTTCGAACACGAGAACGCCAAGCCCGACGGTCTCATCGTTGGCAAGGCGCTCGGCGGCGGGTTGATGCCCGTCTCCGCGTTTGTCGCGCGGCGCGCCGTCATGGATGTCTTCGATCCCGGCAGCCATGGCTCGACCTTTGGCGGCAATCCGCTTGCCATGGCGGTCGCGCGCGAGGCGATCCGCGTTCTCCAAGACGAGGATCTCGGCTTGCGCAGCCGCGTCCTGGGGAAAACCTTGCTCGCCGCGCTGGCCGGCATCGGCCATCCCGCCATCGTCGAGGTTCGCGGCAAAGGGCTTTGGGCGGGCGTCGAGCTCGATCCCGCGCGCGCCAGCGCAAAAAATGTGTGTTTCGCCATGCTGCGGCGCGGAGTCTTGACCAAGGAGACGCATGAAACCGTCATTCGCTTCGCGCCGCCCCTGATTATCGAGGAGGCCGATCTCCTGCAGGCGGTCGAGGTCTTCCATGACGCGCTTGAGGAAACAGCCAGGCCCCATGCCGAGAGGAGCGTAGCATGAACGTTCATGTCGCCAAGGCCTCGTTGCCTCAAAATGGCGCCGGAACCGTCGCCGCGAAACGTCCCTTCGTGCTCGCCTTGCGCGGGTTTGTATGCGATCGCTACACCAATGCCGGGATGCAGGGCGCCTCCTTGCTCGCGCGGGCCGCCGCGGCCAGACTTCGGGCGCCGTTGCGCGAGCTTGGCGACGTTGGGCCCGCCATCGATCTCGGCTGGCGCGAGACCCTCGCCAAGGCGTCGCCTTATCTCCGCGAGGTCGCGGGCGAGGTCGATCAACTCATGCGCGATCGCCGGTTGCCGTTCATCTTCGCCAACCGCTGCGGCGTGAGCCTGGCGACCATCGCCGCGATGCTGCACCACCGGCCGGATGCAAGGATCGTCTGGTGCGACGCGCATGGCGATTTCAACACGCCGGCGACGACGCCGACCGGTTATATCGGCGGCATGGTCTTGCCGGCGCTGTGCGGCTTGTGGGACTCCGGCTTTGGCGCGGGCCTCTCGCCGGATCGCATCGTCCTCGTTGGCGCGCGGGATCTCGATCCCGGCGAAAGCGAGCTGATCGCGGCGCATGGGGTGAGGGTCATCGCCGCAAGGGATGGCATGATCGACACGGACCGCGTGATCGAGGCCGTCGGCGGCGCGCCGGTCTGGCTTCACATCGACACGGATGTCGTGGATCCGCTCTATCTGCCCGCCGAATACCGGGTCGAGCGCGGGCTGCGCCCGGCGGCGCTGCGCGGGTTGCTGCGCGAGCTCGTCCGCGCGCGCGAGCTCGTTGGTTTCGAATTGACGGAATTTGAAGCCCCTGCGAATCCTGAACATCGCGCAAGCGCGGTTCAAACGGTCATCCGCATGATCGAACCCGTGTTTCCGGCGGGATCGGAGCGCGGGAAGCGGGTTTACGAACCTTGCGCTTGAGCAGGGCGATCGGGTGAAATTACTTGCCCTCATGCTGAGGAGGCGGCGAGGCCGCCGTCTCGAAGCGCGAGGCGAGGGCGGGATACGCCATTTGTGGTTCCCTCGTCCTTCGAGACGCGCCGTTCAGGCGCTCGCCGGCCGGACGCCGACGGCAATCTGGCGCGGCGGCATCACGGG
>JBATYB010000272.1:0-9363 GCA_049673825.1 Methylocella sp.
GCCGAGGAATGCGACTTTTGCCATGGGCTCCTTTCCGCGCGATTCCCAATCAAGGAGGATCGCGGCTAATCGATCTTAAAGTCGAAATATTTGGCTCTAATCTTGGCAAATGTGCCATCGGCCACGCAAGAGTCCAGGGCCTTCTCGAACATGGCTTTCAGGCCTGTGTCCTCCTTGCGAAGACCGATGCCGATCCCATCGCCGAAATAAGCCGGATCGCGCGGCACGTCCCCAGCGAGAACGCAGCATTCCGCTTCCTTCCGCGTTTTCATGTATTCCTCGATGGCGCCCTTGTCGCCGATGACTGCGTCGAGCCGCCCTTCGGCGAGATCTAGGATGGCTTCCTCGAGCCTCGCATAGGGGCGGATCTCCGATTGTTTGTAGACATCCTCGAGGTAAGCCTCCTGGGTGCCACCCGACTCGACGCCAATCGCTTTGCCAGCGAGGCCCGCCGGACTCGTATCCATGTTGGCTCGCTGCTTTAGGGTCATGAAAGCGGAAGGCATGCGGATGTAAGGTTTGGTGAACGCGATTTTTTTGCGGGCTTCGCTTGTGATTTCCATCGCCGCCATGATCGCATCGTAGCGATGCTCGAGAAGGCCGGGAATAAGGCCGTCCCAATCCTGCCGGGTGAAGCTGCAAAACACCTTCATGCGGGAACACAAATCGCGGGCAAGGTCGATTTCGAAACCGGCGAGTTCGTTGTTTTCGAGATAGTTGTAGGGAGGGCGCGCGCCTTCGCTCGCTATCCTAACCGTTCGCCATCCACCTCGGGAAGAGTCCACTGCGAGGCAGCCGAGCGGCCAAAGGAGGTTCACAATCAAGCAAGCCGCGAAACAGAGCGCCAACAGCCAGGCGGTGCGCACGCGGCCTTTGTGAACACTTAAGAACAATGACCTTCTCCTTGCGTCGCATTGGAAAAACCCATTCGGTTGAAGCGATCGACGTAATTGTTGGTTGGCTTGCGGGGCGCTTATATCCGGCGTTCACCAAACGTACTTCAACGCCCTCAAAAAAGCCCGCGCTAGAATCATGTGCCCCGCCAAGGCCGGATGCACCCGGTCGGAAGCCAGCGCCATCGGATGAACTTCCGTCAAGACACACTCGAACGCCGCCTGAGTATCGACCAAGATGGCCTGGTATTGCCCGGCCAACCGGCGCACGACTTCTCCATACTGATCCATCATCGCCCGCATGGGGTCCGCCCGGTTGGGTTCGATGAAGTAGGGCGTCATGAGCACCAACCCCTTGAGCTGCGGCCGCGTCGTGAGGACCAGTTGCTCCAATATGGAAGCATACTCGTCGAGAGAAACGTGCCACTCGGTTTGCAGGGGAGCATCGAACTGACGCCAGACATCGTTGATGCCGATCATGATGGAGAGCCAATCGGGCTTCAAGTCCAGGACATCGGATTGCCAGCGGGCGGCGAGATCACGCACGGTATTACCGGAAATGCCCGTGTTGCGGATGCGGATCTGCCGCTGGGGGCAGGTCGCGCCGAGCATGGCGTGGATGAGAGCGACGTAGCCATTGCCGAGGTCGCCGCCAACGGCTTCGCCGACCGGGCGACCGCGGCCACAGTCGGTGATCGAATCACCGATCATGAGCAGGGTGCTGTTGGAATGGATCTTCATGGCATCTTGTATGAAATGGCAGCTTTGCCCGAGACGCGCGGGCTAAGCGGAGCGCCGGCGGGAGACCTAGGCGCAGGGCAAACGGCCGCGAAACCACCCCGTCCGAAGAAATGGCCGCGGCTGCTTCTGCGCCTTCGGCAGTGATCCATTGCAGGAATTCTTTCCCTGTTAAAGTGATTAGCCCCCATCGCTCGCCTTTCGACCCATGCGGGGCGGACACATTCTCAACATGGCGGCACGGACTTGCCCGGTTTTTCGCTCGGAAACGAGCGAGACGAGGAAGGCGGCCAAAAGACACATCGCGATGGTGACTCCAAATTCCATAAAGGCCAGCGGACTCGGCGGACCTTGGCCGGTTGGAAATCCGATGTTTTGAAATATGGCGACGATGAGGAATACGAGCGGAAGGTGGATGGCGTAAAGCGTGTAGGAAAACCCTGCCGCCCAACCGGAGAGACGCGGCGCAAGGGGAAATTCGACCACGGGGCGGCAAGCGATCGCGAGGGCGGTGCCGGCCGCAATGATCGTACCGGTCTCCAGGTCGCTTGCGGCCCTAAGCAGCGCCATGGCCATCCCGGCGATGATCAAGCCAGCGCCCAGAAGTCCCGCCGGGAGCGGGACGCGCCCAGCCCGCAGAACGCGGTATGAGCCGGCGCCGAGGAACCAAACAATGAACCAAAACACCCCCTCCTTGGGATGCGGGCAGACCGCCGCCACGATCGCGCAGACCAGCGCAATAGCTATCAGGCGAAGACCGGGAGAAGCCCTCCACACTATCAGTCCGATGATCGCGGGGGCAGACAGATACAGCGCCCATTCGTAACCGAGCGACCATAGGGGAGGATTTTGGTTCCAAGGGGGGCAACTGAAACCCTGCAATCCGGCGAGATGGCAAATCGCCTGCGAAACACCGCCGAAATCCATTTGTTGTTGGCTAAACAGCGGCCGGTTATCTCCGGCTCCGGGATCGCTAAGCAGGAGTGAACCAAACAAAAATACTGCCTCGGTGATCACCAGTGCCGGGAGGTAGACGATATAGATGCGGACAAACCTCGCAATGAGGTAACGCACGAGATCAAAACTGCCCCGCTGCATGGAATCGGCAAGATTTCCCCCTATTAGGAAACCGCTCAGCACAAAAAATATGACGACGGCCTGGCTCCCCAATGCGGTATTGGAATAAAACAGTTTCAGGAAGAGGCCGGGCTGCGCCATCACGTCAGTATTGACAAAATACGAGCCACGGGTATGCGCGAACAGCACAAGGAGCGCCGCCGTCGCGCGCAAAAAATCAAGGACCGGCCAATGGTTTGGTGGTTTGCCGGCCGTTTCGGCCATCACCCCTCCTGCGGCTTAAGTTAGCGTGAATTCCAATCGCCGCCACGGGATGGCGGCTCTAAAAAGGCTTTAGCCGACATTCCCCGGAAAGGGATCCTCCAGATAGGCATCGCTTCGAGCCCGATCTTGCTCCCATTCGGCTTTCCACGAAAAGACTATGCAAGCCCGGAAAAAGACCGCCGCCAGCCTGGAGGAGATCCGCGCGCCGCGTTTTCTCTAGAACAATGATCTTCTCCTTGCAGTCTCATTTGGACGTCCACTAACTAAAGCAAACGAGGACAATCATTTTGATTAGATCCGCTGGCTCGCTCGCGGCGCGCTTATATACGATCGCGGGTTGCGGAATTAAGGCAGGTCTCTGTCGCGCTTTTCTAGGGATGGATAGGCGCGGGCCCGGCTTTCTGGCAAGCGGCGAGCAGGGCCGGGCCGCCCGCGACGCCCTCAAGGAAGCGATCGGCGGAATCGGCCTGGCGTGACCCCCGTTACGCGGCGGAAGTTCGCCGTGAAATGGCTCTGGCTCGAGAAGCCCGCGGCGTGGGCGATATCGCCGATCGGCCGCTCCGCGTCCCAAAGTAGATCGCGCGCACGCTCGACCCGTCTTTCCATCACGTAATGGTGGGGCGACTTTCCGGTCGAAATCCTGAATGCCTCGCCGAAGTAATGCGGGCTCAGCTCGACGATCGCGGCCAACTCGACGAGCCCGAGCTCATCCGTCAGATTCGCCTCGATGTATTCGAGAACGCGTCGAATCTGCCGCGGCGCAAGCCCCCCCTTATGCGGGATTGGCGAACGCCGCGACAATCCGGAGCCGCGCAGCAGATGGACCGCCAACGCGGAGGCGAGACCCTCGAGGTAAAGCCGTCCGCCCGCGCCGCCCTCGTTCAGCTCGATCCGGCCGAGCGCGGCGAGCCGGCCGATCACCGGATCTTCGATGCCGATCGATGTTCCGATGAAGCAATCACCGATGCCGTCGAAGGCCTTCCGCCATATCTCCGTGACGAACGATTCCTCGACCGCGAAAGCGAAGAAGGAACGCGACGCGTTGCAGCGAGCCCAGAGGGGAAGCCGCCCGTCTCCGACGTGAACGCGGCCATGTGAGACGGTGGTCGATCGCAAACGGTCGCTCTCGGCCCCGCGCCAGTCCATGTCGAACGTCGCGCCGTCATGAATGGCGGCTGTTATCTGGGCCGCGCCTAACTGCCTCCCCTCGATAGGCCGGGAGGTGCAATGGGTGAGCGTAACGGCGCCAACGCTCAGACGCGCGTTGAACTCAAGACCGCGGGTTGGCGGGCCAGACGCGAAATCGATGAGTTTGCGGTCGCCGGACCGGCCCCTCTCCCACCCCAATGGCAAGTCTCCCTGCACGCAGGCCAGGACCGCACGTTCTCCGCACGCCGGTCACCGCAAAATGCCCCCCGCAGGCTCCAGCCTGCGCACGCTGACGGGCCGATTACCGGTATTTTCCAATATTCACCGGTCGTTTCTGAAAGACTTGCTATTACGGCGAGCATAACTCTGTCAATTGCCGCCAGAGGCCATGCGCCGATGCGATCTTCGCGCAGCGGGGCGCCATGACCCAACGGCAAGTTCGATACTCCGGCATTGCCAATTGCGGGAGCCGAAGAAAATTCGGGAAGCGCGCACGGAGGATCAGAGTCATGAGGACCAAACTGCTCGGGTGCCTTGCCGCGACCGCGACGGCGGGGTCTATCGTCGTGGCAACTCCCGCCATGGCGTTCCGCGGCGGCGGGTTCGGCGGCGGCGGCCTCCACGGTGGGTTCGGTGGCGGCGGTTTCCGTGGCGGCATGGTCACCGGCCGGAGCGTGTTCGTCCCCGGTGGAAACCGCTTTGTCGGCGCACCTTTCGCCGGCCGGCATGCCTTCGTCAATAGACGTTTTTTCGATGAGGGCCGCCGCGACCGCTTTGAGGATCGGTTCCGCCACAGGCGTTTTTTCGCCAATGGATTCGATAACTTCGCGTTCTTTGGCGTACCGTTCGCTTACGGCTACGCCGCGTACGGGAATGGTTGTTGGCGCTGGGACGGCTTGGAGTGGATTAACATCTGCTACGATTATGGCGGCTACAATTATGGCTATTAGCAGCTATTCATAGCCAAAAATTGTTACGCGATTTAATACCTATATTATTTCGCAGGGAAAAGGTATTGCCGTGGACCACTTTTCTGATGTTGACCTGCGACTAAAGCAACGGCTCGGGTGTTTTTCCGAGCCGTTGCGGCATCCTTTGAGATTAGGGCTCTTGTTGCCGTCGATCAAATTTTCGACCTTGGCCGGGAATAGAAGCGACGGCCCGGGAGTCTTTCGTGGCGGGAGCGCGGTTGTGCCAAGGTACCAAGCGCGCGATCAATTTCATAAACGATGCCACCTAGGCGTCGTAAGCGATGTCTAGGTTGGTTCCTGTAAGTTTACATTTTGGAGGGACGAACATGACACACGAACACCACGCAGACCGGCGTAGCTTCTTGCGGACCGGTGCGATTGCGGGCACGGCGCTGGTTGCAAGCGCAACAGCGATGGCGCAGCAAGTCGCCGACTCGGACGACTCAAATCGCCCGCTTACCAGGGGCGATATCGCGATCCTGAGATTCCTGGCCGCGGTTGAGCTCATCGAGAGCGATCTCTGGCTGCAATATGCCGAGCTCGGAGGAATCCAGGTCTTTGGACCCCAGGGTAGCGAACTCCCAGGCCTCCCCACGGGCGGGAACACGAACTACACCGCCAAGCTGAATCTCCTCGACTCGGACATGTCTCAGTATATCCACGACAATGCCGAGGATGAGTTCAGCCACGCGGCCTTCCTCAACGCCTTCCTGGCTTCGAAGGGCGCAACGCCAGTGAACCTCGATCAGTTTCGCACTTTGAAGGGCAGTCAGGCGACCGGGGCCAACAAAACAACATTACGGCTCACCAATCTCATGCGCCTCAAAGTCGACACCAGTTGGTGGACGAGGTATCGCAGCCGCACCCACAACCCTGATCTCGACCCGTCGTTCGTGTTCCCGCAGGCGGTCCCTACCCTGTTCGCCGGGCAGTTTCCGGCGATCCCCCGAACCGATGCCGACGATGCTCCTGACGGCCACATCCAGGCCATCGCCAACACGGCGGCATTCCATTTCGGCTTTATCGAGCAAGGCGGCACCAGCCTCTACCCGACGCTGGCCCGGAGGGTAACCAATCCGGTGGTCTTGCGAATCCTGCTCAGCATCGGCCCGACCGAGACCATGCACTTCCAGACCTGGAGCGACAAAGCAGGCAACGCGGTTTCGCCTACTCTGGCTCCTCTGACCGATGGCAGTCTCACGTTTCCAAACCTCAATGCCGTCGCGCCATCTCTCTTGGAGGACTTCCAGACCAATCTGATCATGCCCGAGGCAACCGCGTTCCTCAGCCGGAAATTCCCTGCGGTTTCGATCATACGCCCGACCTCGAGAGAGCAATCCGGCGCGGTGGCGACTGTCAATGCCTTCGTGGCTGACGGGCTGTTCATCGGCCAAACCGACGGGTTCTTTGACTTGCTACGAAAGCTCGCGCGCGAAGCCGATGCGGCCACGCGCAAGTGCGATGCCGATTAGGGCTTGAGCTTCGGTGGCCGTGCCGGTCACGGCCGCCGGGGATTTTTTCATACTGCGACGCAGGAGTTGCCCGGTCATGCCCAAACGTGCGAGTTTCAGACGCGCGTCGCTGGCGCTGGCGCTCGTCGCCGCAGCGGTCGCGGCGCAGGCGCGATCGTCCTGGAAAATCGACCCGTTCCAAACGCATGTGCGCTTTTGGGTCGATGCGATAGGCTGGCCGAGAACGACCGGCGAATTCAAATCATTCGATGGACGCATCGATATCGACTTTGATAGGCCATCCCGGAGCCGGGCGGACTTTAGGGTCGCGGCAAAATCCGTGGACGCAAACTCCGCGAGCCTCAATGATTATTTGCGCAGCGAGGCCTTTCTCAACGTGGCCAGATTTCCGGATATGCGCTTTGTTTCGACGAGCGTCGAAAAACGCGATGCGCAGCACGCGCGGGTAACCGGAGATCTGACCATGCTCGGCGTAACGAGGCCGATCAGCCTCGACGTCGCGGTCGCCCGCAAACTCGCGGGGACGAATCAGCGGGTCGGCTTCAAGGCAACCGGCGTCATCAATCGTCTGGATTTCGGCATGAACGCGGGGTATCCGCTGATCGGCGATGCGATCCATCTGACCGTTACCACGGAAGCCTCCGCCGCGCCATGATGATGCGCAATTCGCAACAGAGCTGGGGCGGCGCGGCCAAGACCCTGCACTGGAGCGCCGCGGCTCTTGTCTTTGCGATGCTTGGCCTTGGTCTCACCATGGTGCACGGCGATCTCGGCGCCGGCGCAAAATTCGAAGCCTACCAGCTGCATAAATCGACCGGCTTCCTCGTCCTGGCGGTGATGCTGGCGCGCGGCCTATGGCGCATCGCAAATCCTCCGCCGGCGCCCCCGGCGAGGACAAGGCCCTGGGAACGGCGGCTCGCGCTTGCTCTGCACCGCGGCTTTTATGTCCTCGTCGCGGCGATGATCGCATCGGGCTGGCTCATGGTCTCGGCGTCGCCGCTGCCGCTTCCGGCGCACCTTCCCGGCGGCTTCGCCGTGCCCAATCTCACTGGCCCGAATGCGCTGCTGGAGGCGCGGACGAAATTCGTCCATGAAGTCGTCTCAAAGCTTTTGATCGCGGCGATTGGGTTGCACGTCGCGGCCGCGCTAAAACACCATTTTGCCGATAAAGACACGGTCCTCCTGCGCATGCTGCCATTTTATCGTGATGACAAACGCCGATGATTACAATCGCGGCTAATAAGGAGACTTGGCAGCTTCCTGAACAAGCGCCCCGGCCCGAGTGGAGCGCGGCAGTCCAGCCATCGGTTCCGCGCACCGCGGATTGGCGTGTCGCGCCCGCGCAAACCAGGTCACAAAAGGCGCGAGCATGTTCGCGATTCCATTGGGCGTGAACATGAATGAGTCTGGACAGATTGGCGCGGGGCTTGCGCGGGGAACACGGTATCGAACGATCAATTGAACAGACCACTGGCAAGGCCTATATAATTGCCCGCAATGCGACAAATGGAGCGTGCCTCGGAATGGTCAGCGATCAAGACGTTCTCGCCGCGCTGCAATCGGTTCCGGGTCCCGATGGCAAAACGCCGCTGCCGGGGTCGGGCGCGCTCTCCGGTCTCTCGATCAAGGATGGAAAGGTCTATTTGTCGATTGCGATCGATCCGCGCCAATCGGCGGCGCTCGAGCCCATGCGAGCCGCCGCCGAGGCCGCGGTCAAGAAATTAGCGGGCGTCGCCAATGCGCTGGTCAGCCTGACCTCCGAAAAGCAGGCGCCGCCCAAGCCCTCCCCGCCGAAGCCCGCGCCCCCGCGCGGCATTGCCATTGCGGGGATTTCCAACATCATCGCGGTCGCCTCGGGCAAGGGAGGCGTCGGCAAGTCCACGACCTGCGTCAACCTCGCGCTTGGTCTTGCCTCGCTCGGCTGGCGGGTGGGCGTCCTCGATGCCGATATCTACGGTCCGTCGGTTCCCCGCCTTCTAGGCCTCAAGGGAAAGCCTGAGACCGAGGGCCGTTCCATCCGGCCGCTCATCGCTTTTGGCGTCAAGGCCATGTCGATCGGCTTTCTCGTCGATGAAGAAGAGGCGATGATCTGGCGCGGGCCGATGGTGGTGTCGGCGATCTCGCAATTGCTGCGCGACGTTTTGTGGGGCGAGCTCGATTGCCTTGTTGTCGATATGCCGCCCGGCACCGGCGACGCCCAGCTGAGCTTGGCGCAAAACGTGCCCCTGGCCGGCGCGGTTATCGTGTCCACTCCCCAGGATCTCGCTCTCGTCGACGCCCGCCGCGGCATCGCCATGTTCCGGAAGGTCGCGGTGCCGGTGTTGGGCATCGTCGAAAACATGAGCTATTTCATTTGCCCGCACTGCGGCGGCCGCTCGGATATTTTCGCGCATGGCGGCGCGCGTCACGAGGCCGGAAAATTCGGTGTGCCCTTCCTCGGCGAGGTGCCGCTCGATATCGGCATCCGCGAACAATCGGATTCAGGGCGTCCGGTCACAGCCGTCGATCCCGATGGCGAACATGCCAAGATCTATCGCGCAATCGCCGCGAAGGTAAAGGCGACGCTCGAAAAAGGCCGTGCCCGCGCCGCGCCGCGGATCACGATCGAATAACAGGAGGCCGGAAGCGGCGGCGTAACGAGTTGCGCACCCGGCGAGGTCAAACCACTTCTTCGCGCGCTGGCTCCGGGCAGGAGCCGCACATTTGGCGTAAGTATTTGAAAGAGCGACAACGCTGGCTAGGCTTGGCTCTCCCGCATCCTAGCCGACGCCTCAGTATTCCGCCGTCCCTGTCATCGGA
>JBATYB010000273.1:0-2743 GCA_049673825.1 Methylocella sp.
CGCCGGGTCCGCGCGGCACATCGCGGGCGATACGGCGCGCCCAGGCGCGCGGCCTTGCGCGCCGAACGGCGCATCCGTCAGCACGGCCTCCGGCCACGAATGCGGGCCGGTTTCGGGTGCGCGCCACGGACAGCCGTCACGACTTGCCGGTCGCGCCGGATTTGCTCGAGCCGACCCTCGTGGCGACCCGGCCTCATCAGGTTTGGCTGGCCGGCATCCCCTCCGTGCCAACCGCCGAAGGGTGGCTCTATCCGGCCGTCGCATGGGATCTCTTCCCCCGCAAAATCGCGGGCAAGGGCGATGCGCGATCACCGGCGCGCCCTCGCGGCCTTGTCCATGGCCATAAAGCGGCAAAAGCCGCCGCCCGGCCTGATTCGTCACTCCGATCGCGGCAGCCAATTTGCCGCCGCCGATTATTGCAAAGTCCTGAATGAAGCCGGTCCCGTCCAATCCATGAGCCGGAAGGGAAATTGCTTGCGACAACGCGCCGATGGAAAGCTGCCTCGGCACCTCGAAAACCGGGTTCGTGCACCAGGCTTGCCACAAAACCCGGGATGCCGCCGGGCACGGCCTGTTCGCCTACATCGAAGGATATTACAATCGCCGGCGGCTCCGTTCCGCCCTCGGGCATATCACCCCAGAACAGGCGGGGCGCCAAGCCGCCGAATCCGGTGTCCACTTAATCGCAGGAAGGTCGTCAACGAGAAGGGCTATTGGATGGACGCCGAGACAGCATTGCGGCGTTTTGCGGACGTGCCCTTTAATGTCCAAAAGTTCCTAGAGTATTTCAGGCGCACCTTGATCGCCACTTATAAAAGCCCGGCCGATTTGGAGAAGAAGCTCCGCCGGAAGGTGGAATATCTTCCGGAAAAAGAAATCCACGCGCCTCGCACCTGACAACCCGCGGCGAGACTTGGCGCGCGCGCGAGATCCGGCCGAGATCGATGTCCCCGCCAGAATGCCCGTGCTTGCAAGGTTTGGAACGCGTGCGAATTCGCTGCCCGTCACCCGCCGGTCAGCGGATGCAAATCGCGCACCATGGCTTTCATCCGCTCGTCGAGCACATGGGTATAGATTTGCGTCGTTGAAATATCGGCGTGGCCGAGCAATTCCTGCACAACGCGCAAATCCGCGCCGTTTTGCAAAAGATGGCTCGCGAAGGCATGGCGGAGCACATGCGGGCTGATCCGCGCGCCGCCGATCCCTGCCGCCGCGGCGCACGCCTTGAGGTCGCGGGCGAAAGCCTGGCGCGTGAGGTGTCCGCTCGCGCTATCGGCCGGAAACAGCCAATGGCGAGCCACCCCGGCCCCGGTTTTCTTTTGAAATGCGCGGTAGGCCGAAATCGTCCGCCGCGCCTCGCTAGGCAACGGCACCAGCCGTTCCCGCCCGCCCTTGCCGCGAATGTGGATGAAAGGCTCCTTGGTTTGCGCCGCGCTCGCCGGCAGTGTCACGAGTTCGGAAACCCGCAGACCCGTCGCATAAAGAAGCTCGAGCAGGCAGGCCGTGCGCAACGCCCGCAACCGTTCGGGCGCGGGGCGGGCGTCGTCGTCGAGCCCCTCCTTGGAGACCGCCAGAAGGTGGTCCACCTCGGCGACGGACAGGGTTTTCGGCAGCCTCCGGCCGCGTCTGGGCGCCTCGACAATCAGCGCCGGATCGTCGCTGCGGCGCCCGTCGGCGACGAGGAACCGGTGGAACTGGCGGATCGAGGAAAGCTTTCGCGCGCTCGACGAAGGTTTGAGACCGCGGTTTGCAAGCGAGGAGAGATAAGCGCGAATGTCGCCCGTCGCGGCGTTCTCCGGCGCCTTTCCCGCGCGGGCGAGTCCGGCGGCATAATCGGCGAGGTCGCGGGCATAGGCATCGAGCGTGTTTTTCGAAGCACCGCGTTCGGCCGCGATCATCTCGAGAAATGCTTCGATCAGGCGAGGCATGCTTCGCCTCATAGGCCGGCGGCTCCTATTTGTTCAGCCGCGCCGGAGGAATCGTTTGGCTCATCTCGCGCGGCTGCGGCTCGACGAACGTCACCAGCGTGATCATGCCGCCATAAATGATTCCCGCCAGAATCCCGGCGATCAAAAGAAATTTTATGAGTGAAGGCACGGGATTCTCCGTTGGTGATTCGCCGTTATCGGACAAGGGTGCGGGAGAGGCAAGCGCGCGGCACCCGGTTGGAAATAAAGCCGGGTCGAGAAATATGCGATCGGAAAACTTTTCGGATGATTAACCAATTTCGGTCCAAGGGCTTGGTCAGCTCAATTCAGCGGCAGGCCGATGAATGCGGCGGCCCTATTCGCCCAGCCGTCCGCTTCACGGCTTTTGCGAGAGGTTCCCGGCGAGCCTCGCGGCGTAGCGGGCCATCAGATCGACCTCGAGATTGATTTCATCGCCCAGACGCCTTTCGCCCCAGGTCGTGACTCTCAGCGTATGCGGAATGAGCAGCACCGAAAAAATATCCGCTTCGACGCGGTTGACCGTCAGCGATGTGCCATCGAGCGCGACCGAGCCTTTTTCCGCGATGAACCGCGCGAGGCCGTGCGGAGCCTTGATGTCGATGCGCCGCATTCCGTCGAAATCCTCAATTGCGACGATTTTTGCCACGCCGTCCACATGCCCGGTCACGATATGGCCGCCAAGCTCGTCGCCTAGCGTGAGCGCCCGCTCCAAATTGAGCTTCGTGCCAGCTTTCCAATGCCGCGCGGTCGTGCGCGAGAGAGTTTCCGCCCCGACATCGGCCTCGAACCAGCGG
>JBATYB010000274.1:0-1736 GCA_049673825.1 Methylocella sp.
GTAGTCGACACGCCCCGTCATATTGGAAAATAGTTTGTCGCTTGCTTGATCGGTTGGAATGGGAAACACGGTGAGCCAATCGAATTCGGCGAGAATTCCTATGAGTTCGCCCTGCAGCCCGGCGGCCAGATAATCCCATCCGGGCGCATCCGAGGAAAAGACGATCGGTGCGACCGCGACGCGCGGGCCGCCGCCGATCGAAATCGCTTTTACTTGCCGATCAAGGAGCGTTTGCCCGAAAGGCAAGAAAACGAAGAGCATGCCGCTGGCAAAGACCGCGATCAAGACCGCCGCTATGAGCAGCCAACGGCGCCGAGGCGTCCGAACCGGTGTCCCTTGGAAGACCAATTCGAATTTGGGGCGGTAGCTGCCCTTCTCGAACTTGATCCGCACGGGATCGTTCGTGCCGCGGGTCGCGTAATAAAGATCCAAGGCCTGGCGGAGGCGCCCCATTTCGACGCGCACGATGCTGTCGGTCTTAGGGTCAAAATCGGCTGAGCGTCCGAGCACGTCGGTAGCGATGGAAAAGGCCTTGAGGCGATCTCCGCGCCCCTCCAGTTCCTCGGTGACAAGATACTGAATCAATCGTCTTTCACGGTCCGAGGCCGTTGCCAAGCCATTCCTGAGAACGCGTGCCAAGCTCTCGAGCGAGTGCATTTTGCGCTCGTTTTCGGCCGCAGGAGCTAGGATTTCATGGCGCAATCGAGCCCTCGGATGACTTAAGACATGTATTTAACCCCGTCTATACGGCGTACGTACTTATGCGAACTTCGTCAATCGGCTAGCCTGGAGAAAGCTCAGGCGATCCTCCCAAGCGTCGTCCCGGCTGTTGAATGACCAAACAATTTTTATAGCTTTGGCCGCCGGTCCACCGGATTCTCCCACGCAGGAGTTGACGGTGGAGCGGCGGCCGTTTGCGCCAATTATTGTCAATGAGCTCATGCAACCAGGAGGGTTTCGCCATGGCGGAACAAACCCGTGTGACCGGCAATTTGTTGACGGCGTGGGCGGGGAAGGTGTCGAAGAGAATAGTTGATGGGACCCTCTATTCTCGAAACGGAGAGTGAGAACGTGACGGCGGCCGGATTTTCACGCCGTTCGCCAGCGAGCATGAGCCGAGCTTTGCAGCTTGGTGATGCGATCTTGGCGCTACCAATCGATCAGTTTGAGAAGCTGCCTCAAGGACAAAATTCCTTGGTCAAAAGTGGCTCATTTGCCGGACATGACTATTGCCCTTTCCGTTCCGGCCGCCGTCAGCTAGGATTTGGTTAAAAAATAAGCGCCCGGCCGCCGCACCGCGGCAAGATCAGGGGTTAGCGCCGCGAACGCCGTCCAAGTGGGCGCGGTCCGGCTTAGGCCGGCGGCGGGCAGACGAGCGTCCTCGATTAGGGGGTCGTCGATCTCCTTGCCTTCGTGTCCCATTGCCCAGAGCCTGAAGGAAGTGGGCTGTCCAATCGTGGATGCTGTTCGCGCGAAGCACCGCCATCAAAGCGTTCCAGCGGTCCTTGCGTTCTTCGAGCGGCGTGGCGTAGGCGCGCGCGATGGCGGCGGCGGTCGCTTCAGTATCGTAGGGGTTGACGATCAAGGCACTTTTTAGTTCCTGGGCCGCGCCGGCAAATTGCGACAAGACGAGCACGCCAGGGTTATCCGGCGCCTGCGCCGCCACATATTCCTTCGCGACAAGATTCATGCCGTCCCGCAAAGGCGTCACGAGACCAATCCGCGCGATACGGTAA
>JBATYB010000275.1:0-2568 GCA_049673825.1 Methylocella sp.
GCTCCCGCGGCACCAGCCCCCGCCCAGCCCGCTCAGGGTCAAGCCGCGCCGGCGCCGCCGCAAGGCCCGGTCAAGATCGATCTGGTGCCGACGCAAAACGACTGGACCAAGGTTTGCGGCAAGGATCAGGCGGCCAACAAGGAGATTTGTTACACGACTCGCGATTTCAGTGCCAAGGCCGGGGAGCCGCCGGTTTTGGCGCTGGCCGTCTACGACATCAAAGGCGACGAGACCCGCATCATTCGCCTATTGGTGCCGGTCGGCCTCATGTTGCGGCCCGGCTTCCGTTTTGCCATCGACAAAGGGGTGGAGCTTGAGGGAAGCTTCGAAATTTGCTTCCCGAACGGATGTTTTGCCGAAGCCAAGGTCAAGGGGGCGACAATCGACCAGATTAAGAAGGGTTCGATTTTGAGTGTCGCGGTCAAGAACCAAGTCAACAATGAAATTACCTTCGCGATCCCGTTGGCGGGTTTCGGCAGGGCCTTCGATGGGCCGGCCATCGATCCGAAGGTCCTGGAGGCGCAACAGAAAAAATTGCAGGAGGAATTGCAAAAGCGCGCCGAAGAGGAGCGCAAGCGCCTCGAAGCGGCCAAGCCGGACGCCTCCAAGCCCGCCGCGCCGCCGGCCCCGGCCACCGCACCGCCGCCCAAATAAGCCGTTCAAGCAGCGCTTTCGCCGGCCGGTATCCTGGAGTGAGATCGTGATCTCGCCGCTGCTTCCCACCTATGCCCGCATCCCTCTCGCCTTCGAGCGGGGCGATGGCGCCTGGCTGACCTCGACGGCCGGCGCGCGGTTCCTCGATTTCGGCGGCGGCATCGCCGTGGCGTCGCTCGGCCATGGCCACCCTCATCTCGTCGCCGCGCTCAACGAGCAAGGCGCGAAAATCTGGCACACCTCCAATCTGTTCGAGATCCCGGAAGCGGAACGTCTGGCCCGGCGCCTCGTCGAGGTCAGTTTCGCCGACTACGTATTTTTCGCCAATTCCGGAGCGGAAGCCGTCGAAGGCGCCATCAAGACGGCGCGCAAATATCACTCGGCGGGCGGACATCCGGAAAAGTTCCGCATCGTCACTTTCGCCGGGGCTTTTCACGGACGGACGCTCGCGACGATCGCCGCGGCGGGCAATCCCAAATATCTCGAGGGCTTCGGTCCGAGGGTCGAGGGCTTCGACACGGTGCCCTTCGGCGATATCGAGGCGGCGAAGGCCGCAATCGGTCCGCTAACCGGCGCCATCCTGATCGAGCCGATTCAGGGCGAAGGCGGGATCCGCGCCGCGCCGCCGGGCTTTCTGCGGGCGCTGCGCGAGCTTTGCGACAAGCATGGCCTCCTTTTGATGTTCGACGAGGTGCAGACCGGAATCGGCCGCACCGGCAAGCTCTTTGCTTACGAACTTTTTGGTGTCGCGCCGGACATCATGGCGATCGCCAAGGGCATCGGCGGCGGATTTCCGCTTGGCGCTTTTCTGACGACGCGCGACGCGGCGAGGGGCATGACCCTTGGCACGCATGGCACGACGTTTGGCGGCAATCCTCTCGCCGCGAGCATCGGCAATGCGGTGCTCGATGTGGTGTTGGCGCCGGGGTTTATCGAGCATGTCGCGGCGATGGGCGTGACGCTCAGACAAAGCCTCGCAAGGCTGAAGGACCGGCATGGCGAGATCATCTCGGAGATTCGCGGCGAAGGTCTCATGCAGGGCATCGCATTACGTGTCCCGGTCGACGATTTCGCCGCCGCCGCGCGGGCCGAAGGAATCCTCGTCATTCCGGCGGCCGAGAATGTCGCGCGGCTGCTGCCGCCGCTGATCATCGGCGAGGCGGAGATTTTCGAGGCCGCCGCGCGTTTCGACGCCGCCTGCCAACGGATCCAATCCGGCCAACCGGAAATCTCCTCCGAGAAGCTAAGTGGGACGGCCGGATGAGCGTGCCAGAAAGCCAAGGCGCATCCCCGGCACCGCGGCATTTTCTCGATCTTTCGGAAATTCCGGCCGACGATCTCCGGCGCATTCTCGACGCCGCCTCCCGCATGAAGGCGCGGCGCCGCAAGGGACAGAGCCCGCCCAACCGGCCGCTCGCCGGCAAGGTCTTGGCGATGATCTTCGACAAACCGTCGACCCGGACGAGGGTATCCTTCGACATTGCGATGCGCGAGCTCGGCGGCGAAACGCTCATGCTGACCGGCCAGGAAATGCAACTCGGCAGGGGCGAGACCATCGCCGATACGGCACGCGTCCTGTCGCGTTTCGTCGATGCGATCGTGATTCGCGTTCTCGATCATGCCGCGATGATCGAGCTCGCCCGCCATGCCGGTGTGCCGGTGATCAATGGCTTGACCAAGCGTTCGCATCCCTGTCAGGTGATGGCGGACATCCTCACTTTCGAGGAAAAGAAAGGCCCGATCAAGGGGCGCACGGTCGCCTGGAGCGGCGATGCCAACAATGTGCTCGCGAGCTGGGTCCACGCCGCGCAACGGTTCGATTTTTCGCTTCAAGTCGCGACTCCCGCCGGACTCGATCCACAAGCCGGCCTCGTCGATTGGGCGCGTCGTTCGGGCGCCCGCCTGAAGCTCATC
>JBATYB010000276.1:0-5266 GCA_049673825.1 Methylocella sp.
CGACCTTGTTGCCCTCGCGCAAAATCCGGCCGCGACCGATCTCCAAAATTTTTCCCCTCGCGGGGAGGTCGATGCCCACTCCGTCGCCGCGCGGGTAGCGGAATGCGATCGGTCCTTCGCCGTAGGCGGCGGCGGTCGCCACCATATGCACAAGCTCGGCTTCGTCGGCCGCCGCCATGACCACCATGCCGGGAAGGATCCCGAGGAAGCAAACGTCGAATGAGCCGGCGTGGGTCGGGCCATCGGCGCCAACGAGGCCCGCCCGGTCGATGGCGAAGCGCACCGGCAATTTCTGAATGGCCACATCATGGACCACCTGATCGTAGCAGCGCTGGAGAAAGGTCGAATAAATCGCGCAAAAGGGTTTGTAGCCTTCGGTCGCGAGGCCGGCCGCGAAAGTGACCGCATGTTGCTCCGCGATCCCGACGTCGAAAGTGCGTTCCGGAAAGACTTTTTGGAAAATATCGAGGCCCGTGCCGCCCGGCATCGCGGCGGTGATCGCGACGATCTTGTTGTCCTCTCGCGCCTCGGCGATCAAGGCATCGGCGAAGACCCGCGTGTAGGAAGGCGCGTTCGCCTTGGGTTTCACCTGGACGCCGGTAACGACATCGAATGTGTTGACGCCATGATACTTGTCGGTCGACGCTTCGGCGGGAGCGTAGCCTTTGCCTTTCTGGGTCACGACATGGATCAGAATCGGCCCCAAGTCCACATCGCGGACGTTTTTCAACACCGGGAGCAAATGGTCGAGATTATGACCGTCGATCGGTCCGACATAATAAATGCCAAGCTCTTCGAACAGCGTTCCGCCGGCCCAGAAGTTGCGGGCGAATTCCTCGGTTTTGCGGGCCCTGTCGTAGATGAATTTGGGCAGATGGCGGCCGAGCTGCTTCGCCGTTTCGCGCACGGAGCGGTAGGTCCCGCCGGAGACGAGCCGGGCGAGGTAAGCGGACAAGGCGCCGGCCGGCGGGGCGATCGACATGTCATTGTCGTTGAGAACGATGATCAGCCGCGAATGCATGGCGCCGGCATTGTTCATCGCCTCGTAAGCCATGCCGGCGGACATCGCGCCATCCCCGATCACGGAGACGACGTGGGTTTTCTTGGCCGATAGCGTGTTGGCCACCGCCATTCCGAGTCCGGCGGAGATCGAGGTCGAGGAATGCGCGGCGCCAAAAGGATCGTATTCGCTCTCGGAGCGCTTGGTGAAGCCGGATAGGCCGCCGCCCCGCCGCAAGGTCCGGATCCGGTCGCGCCGCCCGGTGAGAATCTTGTGCCGATAGGCTTGGTGGCCTACGTCCCAAACCAAGCGGTCGTTCGGCGTATCGAAAACATAATGAAGGGCAACCGTAAGCTCGACCACGCCAAGCCCAGCGCCGAGATGGCCGCCCGTCACCGAGACCGCATCGATCGTCTCGGCGCGCAGCTCGGCCGCGACTTGGGCGAGATCGGACTCCTTCAGGCGCCGCAAATCCAAAGGTGAAGCGATCGTGTCAAGAAGCGGGGTCTTTGAGGATGTCGTCACGGGCGCCTCTTTGAAAACAAGACCGGAAACCGGGCGTTGCGAAAGCGGGGGAAACGCTACAGGGCCAAAACAAGATACCTTCGCGCCGAGCGGGCCTTTCTGAACGGTGAATAGCGAACAAAAGCGTCACCCGCAACGCCAACCGGTGCCAAGCCGGGCATGCGGCGGACTTTCGTGCGCCGCCGCGACTTTTGCATCACAGTTGATTAACAATTCACGGCACGGTTTAACCAAACCGTGGTTTTCCGCAAGACAACGAATGACATTTCGGAAAAGCGAAGCTTGGCATAAGCGGACAGAGCGCCAAAAAAGGAGAAGATGCCCGCGGAAGAAGGGCGCGGGGCGGAACCGGAGAGGCACCGGGCTGATTAAAGCTTAGGGAAGGATCAAATCGATGGCATATACGGTCAAAACCGGTCCGTTCCCGGAGCCGCCGGAAAATTTGCGAAGGGTGATCGAAAGTCTTAGGCCTCGCTGGCGCTGGATCGTCGCTTTGGGTGTCTTGATCGCCGGCATGGGGGTTGCCGCACTTGTCCTTGTCGTTTCGGGTGCCATCGCCTCGGTTTATACGATCGCGGTCTTTATGATCGTCGCCGGCGCCGCCGAGATCGCCACCGGTCTTGGTGCCAAGACATGGCGGCGGTTCGTGATTTGGATTATTGCCGGACTTGCCTATATCGTTGTCGCGGTTCTTGCGCTTGCTCAGCCCTTGATCGCGGCGCCCTTCTTTACTTTGCTGCTGGGCGCGGGAATGATCGCGACCGGGCTTGTCCGGGTCTACCTCGGGGTACATCTCGGTGCTCCGCTGCGAGGCCCTGTTTTGCTCGCGGGGGTGCTCACGGCGTTGGTTGGGGTATTGATCGTCGCGGGCTGGCCGGCGAATAGTTTCGTGATCCTGGGCGTTCTCCTCGGCCTCGATCTCGCGTTTTGGGGTGCGGCGTGGATAGGGTTCGGGTTGCGCTTGCGGCGCTATCGAACCGGCGACGAATAAGCCGCGCGCGCAATGGCAATGAAATGAGACGCTTGGAAATGAGAGGCTTGCGGCGAGGATTCGCGAGGCGGCCGGTTTGACCGCATCGCGGCAAGAAATTCCCGCGAGGTTTTCGCGCGCGCCAAAAGGTTTACGATGGCAAAATGGGTTTGCACTTTCGGTCAGGGCAACGCCGAAGACGAAAGCGGTCTGCGAGACCTCCTCGGCGGCAAGGGCGCCGGTCTCGCCGAGATGACAAGACTAGGGCTGCCGGTTCCGCCGGGGTTCACAATCACCACCGAAGTCTGCGCTTACTTTTACAAGAACGGAAAACAATTTCCGCCAAGCCTTGCCGCCGAGGTCGAAGCCGCGCTCGGCTCGGTCGGCCACCTCACCGGCCGCCGCTTTGGCGACGCGGAGAATCCGCTCCTCGTCTCGGCCCGGTCCGGGGCAAGGGCGTCGATGCCCGGCATGCTGGATACCGTCTTAAACCTCGGCCTGAACGATCTCACCGTCGCGGCGTTGGCGGAAAGCTCGGGCGATCCGCGGTTTGCCTATGATTCGTACCGCCGTTTCATTCAAATGTATGCGAGCGTGGTGTTGGGCATCGAACATCACATATTCGAGGAGATCTTGGAGTATTATAAAGAAAACAAAGGTGTGACTCTCGATACGGAGCTTTCGTCCGAGGATTGGCGGAAGCTGATTGTCGATTTCACGGCAAGAATCGAAGGAACCTTGGGCAAACCGTTTCCGCAAGATCCGCGCGAGCAGCTCTGGGGCGCCATCGGCGCCGTGTTCGAGTCCTGGATGAATCCGCGCGCGGTCGCCTACCGGCGCCTGCACGATATTCCGGCGAGCGTTGGCACCGCGGTCACTATTCAGGCCATGGTTTTTGGCAACATGGGCGAAACGTCGGCGACGGGCGTCGCCTTCACCCGCAATCCTTCGACCGGGGCGAAGGAACTTTACGGCGAGTTCCTGCTCAATGCCCAAGGCGAGGACGTGGTCGCGGGCCTCAGAACGCCGCAAAACCTCACCGAGGCGGCGCGCATCGCGGCGGGGGCCCAAGAGCCTTCGATGGAAGCCGCCTTACCCGGGGTTTTCGCCGAATTCGCGCGCGCGGCGGGGCTTCTCGAGGCGCACTACCGCGACATGCAGGACATCGAATTCACCGTCGAGCGCGGCAAACTGTGGATGTTGCAGACACGCAACGGCAAGCGCACCAGCAAGGCCGCGCTCCGCATCGCCGTCGATATGGCGAATGAAGGATCGATCGGCAAGACAGAGGCGATCGCGCGCGTCGATCCGTCCTCGCTCGAACAACTCTTGCATCCAGCGCTCGATCCAAGCGCCAAGCGTCAGGTCGTCGCCACCGGCCTGCCGGCGTCGCCGGGGGCGGCCAGCGGCGAGATCGTGTTCGACGCCGGCGACGCCGAGCAAATGAAGAGCGCCGGCCGCAAGGTCATTCTGGTGCGCGTCGAGACAAGTCCCGAGGATATCTTGGGGATGCACGCGGCGGAAGGCATTCTGACGACGCGCGGCGGCATGACGTCCCACGCCGCGGTTGTCGCGCGCGGAATGGGCAAGCCATGCGTCTCCGGCGCCGGCACGATCCGGGTCAATTATGCCAAGGCGACGATGACCGCGGCGGGCCTCACCTTCAACAGGGGAGACTTGCTGACCATCGATGGCGCCACCGGACAAGTGATCAAGGGCGCCGTCAAAATGCGCCAGCCCGAGCTCTCGGACGAATTTACAATCCTGATGGAATGGGCCGACGCGGCCCGCCGGATGGGCGTGCGGGCCAATGCCGACACGCCACGGGACGCGCGCGTGGCGCAAAGGTTCGGCGCCGAAGGGATTGGCCTTTGCCGCACCGAGCACATGTTTTTCGAAGGCGAACGAATTGTCGCATTCCGCGAAATGATCCTCGCCGGGGATGAAGCCGGCAGACGCGCCGCGCTCGCCAAGCTGTTGCCGATCCAGCGCACCGATTTCACCGGGCTTTTCGAGATCATGTCAGGGCTGCCGGTGACGATCCGCCTGCTCGATCCGCCGCTGCACGAGTTTTTGCCGGGAACCGACGCGGAAATCGCGGCGGTCGCGGAGGCCATGGGCATTTCGCCGGAAAGGCTCGCCCAGCGCGCCGCCGAATTGCATGAAGTTAATCCGATGCTGGGTTTTCGCGGCTGCCGGCTCGCGATCGCCTTTCCGGAAATCGCGGAAATGCAAGCCCGCGCCATTTTCGAAGGCGCGGTCGCGGCCAAACGCGAGACCGGCGCGGCGGCGCGGCCGGAGATCATGATACCGCTCGTCATCGCCGAGGCCGAATTCGATTTTATCAAGGCGCGGATCGATGCCATGGCGAACGCCGTCGCCGCCGAGACCGGCGAGATCATGGCCTATTCGGTTGGGACGATGGTCGAGACTCCCCGCGCGAGCTTGCGCGCCGGCGAGCTCGCAAAGACCGCCGAGTTCTTTTCGTTTGGCACCAATGACCTGACCCAGACCTGCCTTGCGCTTTCGCGTGACGACGCCGGACCGTTCCTTGCCGACTATGCGGCCAAGGGAATTCTCCCCGCCAGCCCTTTCTCCACGATCGACGAGGAGGGCGTGGGCGAACTCATCGAAATCGCCGCCGCGCGGGGCCGGAAGACGCGGCCGGACATCAAGCTCGGAATCTGCGGCGAGCACGCGGGCGATCCGGTGTCGATCGACTTTTTCGAGCGCGCCGGCCTGACTTACGTCTCCTGTTCGCCGTACCGGAT
>JBATYB010000277.1:0-3976 GCA_049673825.1 Methylocella sp.
CCCTGTCCTTCGCCACGATCGGCACGATGTCCTGCAATCCCGCCGTCGGCGGGCTCGGCAAGGGCCATCTCGTGCGCGAAATCGACGCCCTCGACGGGCTCATGGGACGCGTCGCGGACCGGGCCGGAATTCAGTTTCGCGTTCTGAACCGCGCGAAAGGCCCCGCCGTGCGCGGCCCAAGGGCGCAAACCGACCGCAAGCTCTACCGGGAGGCGATGCAGGCGGCAATCCGGGACATCGCAAATCTTGGCGTGATCGAAGCCGAGGCGGCCGATATTCTCTTGAAAAACGACCGCGTCGAAGGGATCGAGACCGCCAACGGCGAAACGATCCGCTGCGGCGCGCTCGTCCTGACGACCGGAACTTTTTTGCGCGGCATCATCCATATCGGCACCAAAACCCTTCCGGCGGGGCGGATGGGGGAAAGCCCGGCGATCCGCCTCGGCGAGAGGCTGCAAGAGCTGGGACTTGGCCTGGGGCGTCTCAAGACCGGAACGCCGCCAAGGCTCGATGGCGGCACGATCGATTGGGCCATGCTCGAACGCCAGAGCGGCGATGCCGAGCCCGAGCCCTTTTCCTTTCTGACCGAGGCGATCCGCACCCCGCAGGTCGATTGCTTCATCACCCACACGACTCCGGACGGCCACGCGATCATCGAAAAAAATCTCGGGGCATCGCCGGTCTATTCCGGCGCGATTTCCGGCCGGGGGCCACGCTATTGCCCCTCGATCGAGGACAAGGTGGTTCGTTTCAAGGAGCGCGAGGCGCACCAGATTTTCCTCGAACCGGAAGGACTGGACGACACCACCATCTATCCAAACGGCATTTCGACCTCCCTGCCCGAGGAGATCCAGGAGCAATTCCTCCACACCATTCCCGGTCTGTCCAAGGCTCGGATGCTGCGGCCTGGTTATGCGATCGAATATGATTTCATCGACCCGCGCGCCTTGCGCCCGAGCCTGGAGACAAAAAAGATTCGCGGGCTTTTTCTCGCCGGGCAGATCAATGGCACCACGGGCTACGAGGAGGCGGCCGCGCAAGGCCTTGCCGCGGGGCTCAATGCGGCGTTGCGCGCCGGCGCCAAGGAGCCCCTCATTTTCAGCCGCTCGGACGCCTATACCGGCGTCATGATCGACGATTTGGTGATGAAAGGGGTGAGCGAGCCGTACCGCATGTTCACCTCGCGCGCCGAATATCGCTTGTCGTTGCGCGCCGACAACGCCGATCGACGGCTGACCGCGTGGGGCGCCGGTCAGGGATGCGTCGGCGCGGACCGGCGCCGGGCCCATGCCATGAAGGAGACGGCCCTCTCCCGCGCGCGGGCGCTCCTCGAAAGCTTGAGCCTAACCCCGAGCGAGGCGGCGCGGCATGGGCTCAAGGTCAATTGCGACGGAACCCGCCGGACCGCTTTCGGCCTCCTGGCCTTGCCCGGCGTTTCGATTGGGGCCCTGCGGGCGATCTGGCCGGAGCTCGGCGGGATCGCGCCAAAAGCCGCCGCGCAAATCGAAATCGATGCCAAATATGCTGTCTATCTCGACCGTCAGACGAAAGACATCGAGGCCTTCCGCCGCGACGAGGCGCTGATCATCCCCGATGACGTCGATTATGCTCTGCTGCCTGGCCTTTCCCACGAGATACGGGCGCGGCTCGACCTCATCCGGCCGCGCACCATGGGGCAGGCCGGACGAATCGAAGGAATGACGCCCGCCGCCATGACCCTTTTGGCCGCAAAGCTTCGCCGCGCGGGTGCAATGTCTTGAGCGTTGCCAAAAGCAAAGAGAGCTTTCCGCGATCCGCGCACGCTCTCCTCGCGGACCTGCCGGAGGAGACGCTGCGGCGCTTGGAAATCTACGCAAATCTTCTCGAAAAATGGCAGCGTGCCATCAATCTCGCCGGCAAATCGAGCTTGGACGATCTCTGGGTCAGGCATTTCGCCGATTCGCTCCAGGTTTCGCAGGCGGTGCCCGAGGCGCGGCGTTGGCTCGATCTCGGCTCGGGCGCCGGATTTCCGGGGCTTGTGACGGCGATCAAATATGCGGGCGAGCCGGGCGCACTTGTCCATCTCGTCGAGGCGGACCAGCGCAAATGCGCCTTTCTGCAAAATGTCATTCGCGAAACATCGGCGCCCGCGATCGTCCACTGTGGCAGACTCGAAATGGTCCTGCCCGCCCTCAACGAGCAGATCGACGCAGTGAGCGCGCGCGCGTTGGCGCCGCTCGAAGCGCTCCTCGGCCACGCGGAAAAATTCATCGACGAAGGCGCGGTTGGGGTTTTTTCCAAGGGAAAACAATTTGAGGCGGAATTGACCGATTCATTAACGGCCGGTAAATACTTAATCACGACAGTTGCGAGCCAAACCTGCAACGCGGCACGCCTGGTGCTTGTCCGGCGGCGGACCGGGTGAGTCAACGCGGCGCTATGTACAGGTAATATATTCCTGAATGCCGGTTCGCCTTTGGGCAATGCGCTCGTTCAAGACCATAGCGCTTTTTTGAGGAGCACGGGTAGTGGGCTACTTTGATTGCGGCAGGAATTTTGTGATCCGCAGCGCATGGAGCAAATATCCTACGGGGAATAACGTGAGGCCAAGAGCGGCACTCCAAAGATCGATATAATGGCCTACACTATGCGGGAGTCCCCAGTCCATCCAAGGAAACAGGTGGAGTGCTTCGGAGACATGAGTAAGTACGACCACCATCAGACAACTTGCACCGGATAGCTGTAGTAGAGAGCACACAGTCCTTCCTCTAAAGAACAAAACTAGCGAACCAGAAAACAGAAGGCACGCCGATATCACAATTCCGAGCAATATGACTGTTGACATTTGCTCCACCTACGCCACCACGCGTGCCGCTTCCCATGCTTCCAGCACATCCACGATATCACTAATTTCCCAAGGGCGCTTGGTGAGATTCGCGGCCATCGCGGGCGTTGTTCGAAGAGTCTTATGAATGCGAACGAAACTATAATAGATCGCAAACAAGGCCATTAAAGGAGAACGAGGTGCCTGCCGCCGCCATGCGCGTGCTCGTGCTCGCCAATCAAAAAGGCGGGGTCGGAAAAACCACGACCGCGATCAATCTCGGAACCGCGCTCGCCGCGATCGGAGAACGTGTGCTCGTCGTCGATCTCGATCCGCAAGGCAATGCCTCCACGGGCCTTGGAATCGACCGCGCCGACCGCAAAATTTCCACCTACGATGTCTTGAGCGGACATCAGCGCCTCGGCGCCGTTCTCCGGGAAACCGGGGTTCCCCGCCTGTTCATCGCGCCTTCGACGCTCGATCTTGTCGGTTTCGAGCTCGAAATCGCGGCGCGCCCGGATCGCGCCTTCTGCCTCAAGAAAGCGCTCGATCTGTTCGCGGAAGAGCAAAACGCCGCCGAGGCCGAAGAGCGCTTTACCTATGTTCTCGTCGATTGCCCGCCTTCCCTCAATCTTTTGACCATGAACGCGATGGCCGCCGCGCATGCCGTGCTCGTGCCGCTCCAATGCGAGTTTTTCGCGCTCGAAGGATTGTCGCAGCTGTTGACCACGATTGATGAGGTCAAAGACAGTCTCAATCCCGGACTGACCATGCACGGCATTGTTCTGACGATGTTCGATTCGCGCAACACGCTGGCCGCGCAGGTGGTGGCGGACGTGCGGGGTTTCATGGGCGGCAAGGTCTATGAAACGGTCATCCCGCGCAACGTCCGGGTGTCCGAAGCGCCATCGCATGGCAAGCCGGTTCTTCTCTACGATCTCAAATGCAGCGGCAGCCAAGCCTATCTAAAGCTGGCGACGGAAGTGATCCAGCGCGAGCGTGGAAATGGCGCGGCCGCCGGCGGCGGGGGCGCGGAGGGGCGAGACAGCCCTTCGGGCTATCTCAGGGCGAAGGCGAAGGTTGTCGTATGCGTGCCTTTGAAACAGACCGAGTTCTAGGGCCGGCACCAATAGAATTATTCTTAACCGGGGTATTTCAGCATGAAGCCAGCTA
>JBATYB010000278.1:0-5244 GCA_049673825.1 Methylocella sp.
GGAAGCTTATTCACGAAACGGTGACGCCGCATGGATATTTGGCCCGCTGAGCTAATGGTCTTGCCGACATGGCTGACTAGCCTACGGCCGGTATCCTTGTGCAAAGGTAACCGGAACCTTGATCTAATCTGGGACATTCTAAAACTCGGTTAATGGCCAAAAAAAGTTGCAAAGCCGGCGAACACAAGGTTTGGCGTGGCGTTTCCCGCCCCCACTCAAGGTTTATATCTTGCGTCCAATATTCAAGAACTTCGCAGCCCTGGACGCCCTGAGCTCGGTTGGCGGCATCTCCCAAAAATCCTCCAAAGCCGCGGCGACCGCGTCGCCAGCCGCAACGATCGCCGCGTCCGGATCGCGATGGGCGCCACCCACCGGCTCCGCGACGATGACGTCGATGATTCCGAATTTGAGCAGATCCTGGGCGGTGATCTTCATATTTGTCGCGGCGTCCTCGGCGCGGGAGGAATCGCGCCAGAGGATCGAAGCCGAGGCTTCGGGCGTCGCGACGGTGTAGATCGCATGTTCGAGCATCAAAACCTTGTTGCAGCTCGCGATCGCAATGGCGCCGCCGGACCCGCCTTCGCCGAGAATGACCGCGATGCTCGGCACCCCCAGCAAAAGCGAGGCATCGGTCGCCCGCGCGATTGCTTCGGCTTGGCCGCGTTCTTCCGCGTCCACGCCAGGAAACGCACCGGCGGTATCGACAAGTGAAACGACGGGCAAACCGAAACGGTCGGCAAGCTGCATGAGGCGCACGGCCTTGCGATAGCCTTCCGGCCGCGCCATGCCGAAATTATGCTTAATCCGCGATTCCGTGCCGGAGCCTTTTTCCTGGCCCATGACGCAGATCGCGCGGCCGCGAAACCAGCCGAAACCGCCGACGATCGCGGCGTCCTCGCCAAATTGCCGGTCGCCCGACAAGGGGGTGAAATCGCGCACGAGGGCCTTGACATAATCGCTAAAATGCGGCCGCTGCGGATGCCGCGCGACTTGCGTCTTCTGCCAGGGCGTCAAATTGGCATAAAGATCGGCAAGCGCCTTCTCGGCCTTGGCTTCGAGCCGGGTCAGCTCCTCGCCAATGGCAACGGCATCGCCCTTCGCCGCGAGCTGGCGGAGTTCCAGAACCTTGGCTTCGAGCTCGGCAACGGGTTTTTCAAAATCGAGATAGCTTCGCATTGCCGCCGGAGAGGTTAGGCCAAGGACCGGACCCGCCTTGGCGCCGTACCCAAATTTCGGTCGTGGTGCCACAAGGCACGGAAATTCGCGAACCGAAACCAACGCCAATGCATGATCGGCCCTTGGTCCTTCAGGAGCGCGGAAACTCGCTATTTTGAGCCGCGAAGTCAAGAAGCCGCGACGGCGGTGCGCAGGGTTTGGAGGCGGACCCGCGCTACGCCGCGTGCGAGGCGGTTTCGCCGGTCAACACAGCGTACAGCGCGCTGACGTCGCGCGCGGCGCGAAGCTTCGCCGTAATTTTTGGGTCGCGGAGCACGCGCGCCATCCGCGCCAGCGCTTTCAGATGGTCGGCGCCTGCCTTCTCCGGCGCTATTAAAAGACAAATGAGATCGACCGGCGCGCCGTCGAGGGCATAAAAATCGATCGGGCGGGCAAGCCTCGCGAAAATCCCGAACATCGTTTCCGCGCCGGCGAGCTTGCCGTGCGGAATGGCGATCCCTTCGCCGATTCCGGTCGAGCCGAGACGCTCGCGCTGGAGCAAAACATCGAAGATTTCCCGCGGCGCAAGGCCGGAAATCAAGCCCGCCCGATCGCTCAGTTCTTGCAGCGCGTGCTTCTTCGAGTTCACCTTGAGGGAAGGGACAACCGCCTCGGGGGTGATCAATTCGGTCAGCAGCATAGTGTGAAATATTCCGGTCCGCGTTCGCTGTTGGGACATAACTGTCGATGGTCCAACGCCGAGCAGGGCGGGGGCCGCCCAGTGCCTCGCGCGAGGCACCGGTCTGTATCACTCCCGGCCTGGATCGATCCAGCCGATATTTCCGTCAAGGCGGCGATACACGACATTGGTCCGCCCATCGGAAGCGCGACGAAAGACAACGACTTGGGCGTTGGTCGAATCGAGCTCCCTCGCAGCCCCGGAAACGGTCATCTCCCTGACCCTCGATGACGGCTCGGCGATGACCGCCGGATAGCGATCGAGTGTTTCGCCTTGCTCCGCCCGTGGCTCGTTGCGTTGCGTGCCGGAAGCCTTTTCGCCCAAAAATTGTTCTAGCTTGGTCTTGCCGTCCGCCGCCGCGCTGGCGTGATGATCCAAGAGCCGCTCTCGATGGCAACGGATCTGATTTTCGATGAGATCGGCGGCGCGATTGAAGCTCACATAGGGCTGATGCGCCTGGGCGTCGGCCTGCAGCGTGGCGCCGGACATCAGGTGCAAGGCACAATCGGCCCGGAATCCCGACCCTTCCGGTTCAATCGTCACATGGCCGGCGGCCGGTCCGGCCCGGAATTTCGCCAGGGTGGCATCGATGCGCGCCTCGATGTGCGCGCGAAAAGCTTCGCCGATGTCCAAATTCTTGCCCGAGACGCGCAAAGTCATTGCCCATTCTCCGTTGCCGGCGCCGCCCGCCCTTCGGGCCGGCGCAATTTATCCCGACGGCCGTCAAGAATGACCGTCGATTTGAGTCCTCAATTTAACGCTCTTCTGTCTGATATAGACAAAAACTTGAGAAATTCACGATGAGCGCGGGCGGCCACCAGCTCGCCCAACCGAGGCTTGGCGGAATGGCCAACGTGCTCTCGATCTCTTCATTTTAGCGCATGTCACGGCCGGTATCATGCTCCAAATGGGGCGTTCCGATGCGAGCGAGCCTTGCGGCGCAAGGTCATCGGTTCCTGGATGGCGCGGGTTAGCCAAGGCGGTGTTCGCGCGCCTCATCAACTCGTGGCCTTGTCGCGCCGGCGTTGCACGGACGAGGGGATTTTTAGGCTTTCGCGGTATTTGGCGACCGTGCGCCTGGCGATGTCGATATTGGCTTCCTTCAACCTGACGACGATGGCGTCGTCGGAGAGAATTTGCGAAGGACTTTCCTGGTCGATCATCTGCCTGATCCGGAACCGCACCGATTCGGCCGAATGCGCGGGGCCGCCGTCATGCGCGGCGATCGCGGCGGTGAAAAAATATTTGAGCTCGAAGAGACCGCGCGGCGTCGCCATATATTTGTTTGAGGTCACCCTGGAGACAGTGGATTCATGCACGCCAACCGTCTCCGCGATCGTCTTGAGATCGAGCGGGCGCAAACATTCGACGCCATGCGCCAAAAATTGATCTTGCCGGCGCACGATTTCGCTGGAAACTTTCAGAATCGTGCGCGCCCTTTGTTCGAGACTCTTCGTCAACCAATTGGCGGTTTGACGACAGCTCGAGATAAAGTTCCGGTCGGCCTCCTTCCCCTTGCCCTTGCCGACCCGCGCCGCGTAGCTATTATTGACCAGGATGCGCGGAAGAACGTCCGTGTTGAGTTCGACGTGCCACGAGCCGTCGGGCAGCGGCCGCACGATGACATCGGGCAGGACGGGCGCGATCGACCCGCCGCCGAAGGCACGCCCGGGCTTGGGATCGAGCCGCCTGATCTCGCCCAGCATGTCGAGAATGTCCTCTTCGTCGACTTTGCAAATCTTGCGCAGCGCCGCGAAATCGCGTTTTGCGAGCAGGTCGAGATGGCCGACGAGCGTTTGCATCGCCGGGTCGAACCGGTCGCGCTCACGCAATTGGATGGCGAGGCATTCGGCGAGATCGCGGGCGCCGACGCCGGAAGGATCGAATCCTTGGATGAGGCGGAGGATGCGTTCCACCTGTTCCAGCGGCGCCTGGAGACGCGCGGCGATCTCGTCGAGCGAACCAGTGAAATAGCCGTTCTCGTCGATCGAGTCGATCAAGACCTGACCGGTCAGCCGGTCCGTCGTCCCGGCCGCGGCGAGCCCCAATTGCATGTCCAGATGATCCTTGAGATTGGCCGGCGCCGCGATATAGGCTTCGAGGTTTGCCGCCGCGCCGTCACCGGTCCCGCCCGGCGGCCCGGACCATGAGGTCACCGAGAGACCCAAGCCGCTCGCCGCCAAACCGTAGTCGCCCTGTGCCGCCGTCCGGCCGTCGTCGAAACTGTTCGACAATTCGGTGCCGAGGCTTGCCTCGAGGGCCTCGCGATTCGTGGTCAAGAGCGCCGAGCTCCAGTCGGCGTCGCTTGCCTCGCCGAAATCCTCGCCCGGCGAAATCCCCACGGGATCGATCTTGCCGTCGAGGCCGGGCGGCTCGGGGCTGTCCTCGGCCCGTTCGAGCAAGGGGTTGCGCTCGAGTTCCTCCTCGATGAACGCGGTCAAATCGAGATTGGAAAATTGCAGAAGCTTGATAGCTTGTAAAAGCTGCGGCGTCATCACCAGCGACTGGCTTTGACGCATGACGAGCTTGGCGGTAGGAGCCATGTCCCGGTGAAACCTTCGAACGGCCGCCGCCTGCCCATCACTAGGGCAACGGCCCATTGTCGGCCCGTTTCTTGCCTTCAGTTTGTGAGCATAGCACAAAATATGCCTGCGTCCACAACCGTCGCCTTTCGATGTTTCTCGCCTTTGGGGCCGGCCGGCATCGGCGGATGTCCTCTTTTTCCTGATGTTCCAAGGCTATCGCGAATGCCCGCCGAGCTGCTTGTGTCCCGTCATATCCGGCAAAATCTTCGCCGTCTCTCACGTCTCTTCGGGAACGCGGAAATTTTTCCGGAAGGGGCAGGCGGCATATAGCCGCGTCTCGCGTGCCAACGCTTTGAAGCACCGTCACAGCCGTGCCTTCTGCCGGCATCCCGCGAACGGCTTCGCGGTCTAACAGTTCGGGCCAGCGCCCAAGGCAAGGGCCAAGGCCATCGTCCGGCGGGCTCGGGAGACGCGGGGTCCGATCGAGATCGCACGATTGCCGCGCCAGAAGCCGCCGAGCCGTACCATCGAAATGATCCCGAAACAACATCGCAGCCGTCGTGCCAAACCGCCATGTGTTTGCCATCTCGAATCAGGCCGCCGCCGATTCGGGACTCCTCCACGAGGCACGCCTTCAGGGACTTGGCATTAGGAGTTCAGGCTGGAAGGCGGGCCCGGCGAAATCCAAGCGAGCGCTCGGCGCCCTACTGCCAATAGTGCCGAAAGAACTACAACGGCGGAATTGGCAAAGTTCGCTCGTGCCGTTTGGGAGAAATCGAGGCCGTCCATCGGCGGCAACGGCAGTGAGTCGCTGTGCGACAATGG
>JBATYB010000279.1:0-2071 GCA_049673825.1 Methylocella sp.
CCGATAACACGGCTGGAGCGTTTGAAACACTGAAACAGACGGGCAAGGTTATCGGGCTGCCGGCGACGATTCTCATCGGCAGGGATGGCTGTGAAATCGGCACCATGGCCGGGCCGGCGCAATGGGATTCGGAGGATGCGCTGACGCTGTTGAACGCCATTCAGGGTTGATCGCTTTCGCGAAGGGCTGATCGGCTCGATCATGCGAATGCCGGCGATCGGCCTTACCGTTTTAGATCATTCGACGCTCAGCCGCCGGGCTTGCGAGCCGCCGGTTCAAAGCCGTCCACGTTCTCGAGAAGGCGAGCCGCATCGGATCGCCGAAGGCACGGGACCGAAGCGTCGCGGAGCGGGCGAATGGCTGTTCGAAAAACACAGGACTTCGAAACGCCGGTCCAGGCGCAAGCTGCATACCGGCATCGATGCGGGCAGTAACGTAAAGCTTTGCGTGAGATACTACACTAGGCTCTTGATGGAACGCATTATCTTTGCGCGAACCGGGTCCACTTGGCTTGACAATGGCCTAATGCTTCCCAACTCCCGAGAGGGGGCGCGCGGCGCCTGGACCGGACCGGCGCGCCAAGGATTGATGCCACGATAACTCATCCGGAGCGCCGATGCCGGACCTTCCTCGATTGATCGCCTTCGACGCCGACGATCTCGCGGTGATCGCGGCAAATCTTCAAGACGCCGTGGTGCGGGTCGGCGAAATGGCGTTTTTGCCCCAATCGAAACAATTCGCGATGGTCGCGGGGAGGTTCGATTGGGTGCGGGCCGCCTCGAAAAACAGCGGACGCCCTTGCTGCGAGCGTTGCCGGACGGGCTTGCATTTCGGGCGCGTTCTCAAGGTCTCGTGCCTGGGTTTTCATTGTCGGGACGAGGCGCTCGTTCTCAATCTCCTGGATATCGGCTTCAAGGAAACCGCGCCGCCCGCGGGCCTTGTGGAGTTTATCTTCTCCGCCGGCCGGGCGCTGCGGCTCGAGGTCGAATGCCTCGAAGCCGAAATCCGCGATCTTGGATTTCGCTGGCAAGCGCGGTCGGCGCCGCGTCATCCCTTTGACGGCGGCTGGGACAAAGCCTGATCGCCTTCGCGGATCCCTCGCCAAGCCTCGCGCCAAGCCGGAATATCGCCAAAACGAGGGAAACCCGCTTGCCGCGGGCCGCAACCCATGCCATTAAAGATAAGTCATTGCTTTCAAAATAATGGACATCCAAAATGATCCTCCGGAAGTTTGGCGCGGCGGGTGCGTGCCTGGCCATGATGGTGTTGCCGGTTCCCTCGCAGGCGAGGCCGGTGGGGACCGTCGAATGGATGCCCTTTTTTGGTCTCCCCTATCCCTTCGGATATGTCTATCATCGGCCAAGAATGGAGTGTTACGCCTTTCAACAGGTCGAAACCCCGGATGGTCCGCGGATCCAGGCAATTTGGATCTGCGGGGCTCCGGTGAGGGCGAGATATTGAGGTGAGACTGAGATATTGAATCGCGCGATCCCGGCGACGCTTTAGGAGCGTTGAAGTGTCGAGTTCATCACGGCTCGGAACCTGTTTCAAAAGCCTCGCCCTCATCCTGAGCGGAAGGAAGCCCGAGGTTCCGTTGCGAGCGAAGCGCTTCGCGAAGCGAATGCAATGGAAGCGGGCGACTGGAGAGAGCCACGAAGTGGCGTCTCGAAGGATGAACCCAGTGCGCTTCGGGGCGCCCTCGTCCTTCGAGACGGCCTTTTAGGCCTACTCAGGATGAGGGCTGACGGTGGCTCTATGGGTTTTGAAACAGGTTCTCAGTGCTGCCCGCGGAAGGCCGCGGGCGTGCCCTCGCGCGACGAAAATTGCTTTTCCAGCGGGACTAACATGACCTCCAAGAAGGATGGCAGCTCATGAAAACATTTCGGATGGACAAATCAACGCCGGCGACGGGCTCCGCGGCCGTCTTATTCGCGCTATTCCTTGGTTATGCCGGCAATGCCGCCGCGCAGGGCGTGCCGGTGCCGCCCGGGCCTCCGATGACCATCAAGATTTACAATAATTCCGACAAATACAACATTTATCCGGTGCTTTCGAGCGGCACGGCCGTGCC
>JBATYB010000280.1:0-2162 GCA_049673825.1 Methylocella sp.
TGGATATGATTATAGTGAAAGATATTGGCGCCGGGACCAAGCACCGTCGTGAATTGGCCGCAAGCGCCGGCATGGACGTCTTGCAGGAAAGCCCGCGTTTGATCGTCGCCCCGGGTCCAATCGCGGACGATCGAAATCTCGCGCCCATCCGCGAGACGAAAACCGCCAATGTCGAAGGCATTGCCAAAAGCATGTTCGGAAATGCGTCCGCCCGGCTGATTGTTCATCGTCCGGCAGCTGTAGGCGCCCATCGAAACGATTTCGGCCACCGGCTGACCGAAACGCGCCCGCGCCGCCGGCTGCACGGTCTCGACGAGCCACGCATTGAGCGCGGCGATCATCGGGCAGTCGAGGGTATAAACCGAATTGAAGCGCACCGCGCCATCGAGCAACGCGCTCACCTTGAAGGGCCGGGTCAGGCCGCAAATACCGGGGCCGTCGATCTCGCGGGCGGGCTGGACATAGGCCGAGACATGGATGAGCTTTTGGGCGAGACAGGCGGCTTCCGCCGCGCCGCGCCACGCCGGCCGGCGCGGCCTCTCGTAATTCGAGCAGCCGGCCAGCGCCAACAGCAAGGCCCCGGCAACCGCAAATGGCAGAACGCGACGCGCCATCGCCAAGACATGCGCGCAATATCTTAATCGGCGCTAAAGCATCGCGGTTAATGGATTTGCAACCACGCCGTGCAACGAGGCGAAGGTCATGCCGACAATCGAAGCAACGCCGGAGATCGTGATCGATCAATCCGAACTCGCCTTTTCCTTTGCCCGCGCGGGCGGCCCCGGCGGACAGAATGTCAACAAGGTAGAGACCGCCGTGCAATTGCGCTTCGACGTGACCCATTCGCCCTCTCTCGACGAAGCGGTGAAACGGCGTCTTAAGCGGCTCGCCGGCGCAAGGCTCACCAAGGAAGGCGTGCTGGTGATCTTCGCGCGGACGCACCGTTCGCAGGAGCGGAACCGCCAGGACGCGCTCGCGCGGTTCCTTCGCTTGATCGCGGCGGCGGCGAAAAAGCCGGAATTTCGCGTAAAAACACGTCCGGGCCTCGCGGCCCGCGAACGCCGCATCGAAACCAAGGACCGGCGCGGCGAAACAAAGCGCCTCAGAAATATTCCGGTCGAGTAAGCCACGCGCCATGAAGCTTAAGCGGCGGCGCCTCCATCGCTGGACCGGGCAGGCCGCGCGCAAGGACTTCGAACATCGCCGGGGGGTGGGCGTCGCCGTTTTTGGCGAGAGGATTGCGCCCGGGAGCGGCGCGATTCTCTCGTAAGGATAACATCGAGTCGTTCGTTAATAGTATATCGTACTTTTTACAGAAATACGTCTCATATAAGTTAATAGTTAATATCCGCGCGAATTATACGATATCGTTACATCGTGTCATATATACATTAGATAGGCTTGTATTCATTCTCAAGTCAAAGCATAAACCTTCAACTGGTCTATTCCACGTTGCAAAGTCGGCGCGGAGCGCACAGTGGAGACGATCGACACCTTGATCATTGGCGCCGGTCCCGCCGGGCTGACCACCGCCTACCGCCTCGCCAAGGCCGGCCATGGCGTCGTCGTGATCGAGCAAGACAAGCATTACGTCGGCGGAATCAGCCGGACAGTCTCCTACAAGGGCTTTTTATTCGATATCGGCGGGCATCGGTTTTTTTCGAAGTCACGCGAGGTTGTGGCGCTCTGGAACGAAATCCTTCCGGACGATTTTCTCGACCGGCCGCGGCTGTCGCGCATTTATTACGCCGGTAAGTTCTACGCCTATCCGCTGAAGGCTTTCGAAGCCCTGCGCAATCTCGGGTTCAAGCAAAGCATTGCCTGCCTTGCCTCCTATGCCCATGCCCGCGCGTTTCCCATCCGCGATCCCAAGACCTTCCATCAATGGATGCGCAATGAATTCGGCGAGCGGCTTTTTTCGATCTTCTTCAAGACCTATACCGAAAAGGTCTGGGGCATGGATTGCGATGAGATTTCGGCCGATTGGGCGGCCCAGCGAATCAAGGGGCTCAATCTTTCGAAGGCGCTCGTTGATGGCGTGACGCGCTCCTTGGGATTTAAGCCGCGGGGCGGCGCCGGCGCCAAAACCCTGATCGAATCGTTTCGTTATCCGCGCCGTGGCCCCGGCATGATGTGGGAAGCCGCCGCCGGCAAAATCAAGG
>JBATYB010000281.1:0-2256 GCA_049673825.1 Methylocella sp.
CCTCATTGCGGCTCGCGCGGCGCGAGGCGCTGTGGGCGATCAAGGCGCTGCGCGACGAACCGCTGCCGCTCTTCGCGGCTATCTCAGCCCGCCAAGCCAAGACCGTCCCGGAAGGTTGTGAACCCGCGGTCGCGCTCCGGCCCATGACCGCCGGCGGCGAGGTGGTCGAGGACTACGGCCATGTCGGGCTGACGCTGCGCGGCCATCCCGTCTCATTCCTCCGCGAGGACCTGCGCCGCAGGCGCATCGTCCCCTGCGCCGAGGCGATGCAGGCCCGCGACGGCAGCTGGCTTCAGACCGCCGGCCTGGTGCTCGTGCGGCAAATGCCGGGCTCGGCGAAAGGCGTGATGTTCATCACCATCGAGGACGAGACCGGCATCGCCAATCTCGTGATCTGGCCGAAGGTGTTCGAGAAGCGGCGCCGCGTGATCCTTGCGGCCAGGATGATGGTGGTCCACGGCCGCATCCAGCGCGAGGGCGAGGTCGTTCATCTCGTCGCCCGGCACCTGACCGATCTGTCGGACGCGCTGGCGAGCGTTGGCGATAGAGACGTCCCGTTCCCGCTGCCGCGCGGCGGCGGCGACGAGTTTCACCACGGCAGTCCGGGCCTCGATCCGAGGAGTCTTCCGCCCGGGGCGCCCACGCGCGGCATCGTCATTCCCGATCTCCACATTGATACGATCAAGATGAAGACGCGGGATTTCCGGTAGACTGCGCAAATTGCCGGCGAAAATCCGGCAGCGCGTGGGGTGACCATGAAACTGCATCCGCACGACCTGCAACAAATCGCCCGCCTCACGCTGGAGCACTACAATCGGCGTGCCGAGGAATTCTGGGAAGGCACGCGCGATCACAACGTCAGCCAGAACATTGACGCGCTGTTGCGGCATATCGAGGGTGAGCCGCCGTTCGCGATCCTCGATTTTGGCTGCGGACCAGGACGCGACCTCAAGGTGCTTGCCAAACAAGGTCACATCGCAATCGGTTTGGAAGGCGCCGCGCGTTTTGCGGCAATGGCGCGCGCCCATGGCGGCTGCGAGGTATGGCAGCAGGATTTCCTCAAGCTCGAGCTGCCGGAAAAATATTTCGACGGCGTGTTCGCAAATGCCGCGTTGTTTCATATCCCGAGCCAGGAGCTGCCGCGCGTGTTGCGGGAACTGCACATGACTCTAAAGCCAGGCGGCGTGCTGTTTAGCTCGAACCCGCGCGGGCGTAATGAAGAAGGCTGGAATAGCGGACGCTATGGCGTGTATCATGATCTTGAAAGCTGGCGCCGCTATATGTCGGCCGCGAGGTTCGCGGAGCTAACCCATTATTACCGTCCTGACGGCGTGCCGCGCGAGCGGCAGCCCTGGCTGGCGAGCGTCTGGCGCAGGTTGGCGCCCTGAAATCATCGCATCCGCCGGGACATCCCAAGCCATCGGGCAAGCCCGTTTGCAAGCAGGAGGGAGCGAGAAATGACCGAAGGAAGTTTGCGGCGCGCTCCTGCGCCACGGCGCGAGGACTATGCTGTCGTGGACGGCTCGCGAGGGCCGCGCCGTGATTTCAGGATCACGGTCGGCCTGCGCGAGGGTTGGGATGACGAGGGGCGGGTCTACGACGTTTCCGAGGCGGTGCGCACGGCGCGGGCCTGGATGAGCCGCCGGGTGGGAGCCCACTTGCCGGCGCTTTCCGGCATGTTCACCCGCGCCGAGGTGACCTACGCCTGGCCCCGTCCGGACGGCTCGGCCGGCTCCGACCGGGAACCGGTTGCGATCTTCACCGGCGAGGCGGTGCATGCCTATCTGGGACATCTGCCCGACCAGGAGATCGAGGCAATGCTGAACGAGCTCGCGGTCGAGCTCGGCGCCGCCCTGGGGCAGGAACGGCTCTATGTGGCGTTTTGCGACCGGACCTGGATTCTCGACGCCGGCGAGCGCGAAGGTTAGCGGCGAGATCCGGCGTGACCGGCCAAAAGCGGCACTCAATATTGCCCGGCCAGCGAGCTTTCGAGAAGCGCGATTTCGTCCGGCGTGAGATCGAAAAGCTTGTAGACGATGGAATCGATCTCACGCTCGGCTTGCTCGATTTCCACCGTGAGGCGGCGGACCTTTTCGCCTTCGTCGCGTAAAAAAATCTCCCATTCATTGCGCTGTTTCAACGGAATATCGGTCTTGAACGCCTTTTTGATTTCGGCCTGGAACGATTTGAAATCGAGCGTCCACCATTCGCGCAAGCGGTTGGTGAGTTTTGGCGCGCGGCCGGACGGACAGAGGT
>JBATYB010000282.1:0-2741 GCA_049673825.1 Methylocella sp.
CCTTTAGGGTGGATAATCCGGCCCATCTCGCCGCCGCCCGCGACATCCTCAAGGCCCTTGCCCCCTTCGAGGCCCTCCCCTGGCCGCCCGACGCCACGCCAAAATGAGAAACGCCTAACGCGGCGGCGGCGGCGCATCTGCGCAACCTCGCCGCAACGATCGCGGCGATCCCGGACATCGGCGAGCAGCCGCTTCGGGCCGATACGCCTGTCCCCGATGTTTTTGCGAACGCCGGCCGCGCGGATCTACGCGAGCTGAATTTCGACAGTTATTTGGCCGCCGGCGCAACTGGCCTGCAGGCGGACGGGTCGATCGCGCTTCTGGCCCTTATGATGCGCGGCGCGAGCGGGGCGGCGGCCGACGCACGTCCGGTCATCGGCGACCTTTCGCAAGACTAGGCGAACGCCGCGTGCCCAGCCCTTCCCGCGGTTCAGGATGTAACATCTTTCTGGTATGATCAGATCACGGCGCAAAACCCCGATGCCACGCCACAAGAGATCGGTAATTTGGTTCACGAGGAGGTTGCGGCGGCGTTTTTTGGCCGGCCGGGGTTCAAGGTTAACGCCGGGTTTCTTGGCGGCGAGTCGCTACCAACTGGGCCCAGGTCACCACGCTTTTGCCGCGCCGGGCGGCCCGGCTGGTCTTCGATGGTGGAAACAGGATACGTCTTGGCCAAACGGGAAAAGCCGGGCCGCCGGTCGTCATTCCTCGACTTGCGGGGCTGCCGGGACGAGCACTCTGGCCTCGCTTGCATCATGGGCCTGCTGAGCCATCGGCGGCATGGGCCGGCTTTCGCCCCGCGCTCTCCGGCTCGCCGCCCACCACTTGCGGTCAAGCTGAAACCGGTCGCAGGGATGCAGGCCGCCACGCGCGGGCAGGAAGTCGAGGCCGCTATCCACGAAGGCAAAGCCGGTTTTTTCGAGGACCCGCCGGGAAGCAATGTTGTTGGCGCGCGAGTTGGCGAGAATCCGGTTCGCCCGGGTGAGGCAGAAGACCGTGTCGGCCAGCGCCTTGACGGCTTCGCTGGCGAACCCCTTGCCCCAGACGGGCGGCGCGAGAACGTAGCCGAACTCGATGTCTCTCGCCGCGGCCGGTGTCGCGCTAAGCAGGCCTATCGTTTGACGCGCGCCGCCTTTTTGGGTAATCGCCAAGACGAGCGCCGTTCCGCTGGCGTTGCCGGTGCGCGCCTTCATAATGAAACGCTCCGCTTCGCCCGGCGGATAGGGATGCGGAATCGACGCGGTCATCCGCGCGACTTGCGCCAAGCTCACGAAACTCGTGATCGCCGGCGCGTCGGAGGCGCGCGGCCAGCGCAGCCAAAGCCGCCTGGTTTCGATGCGGAAGATGTCGTCGGCGGTCAAATCCGGAAACATGCGGGCTCCGGCCCTCTTGCGAGGTCTCGAGCCACAATCAAGAGCGGTGGCCCCGCCTCCCGTTCAAAACCCTCTCGGGTTTTCCGGCTTTCCGCCTGAATATCAGGAACGGTTCTCGCATTCGGAAAAACCAAATCCCCCGGATCCTTGGAAGCCGGTGGAGGTTTTCCGGTCTCCTCCTTATTCCGCGGCCTTTCCGTGCGCCGTTGCCTGGACGGAAATGTACGAACGTCCATCGGCTTTGGTCCGGAATGCGACTTTTCCTTCGATCAAGGCATATAACGTGTGATCCGTCCCGATTCCGACATTCGCGCCCGGATGCCACGTGGTGCCGCGCTGGCGCACAAGGATGTTGCCGCCGTTGACCGCCTCGCCGCCGAATTTCTTCACACCCAGGCGGCGGCCTTTGGAATCGCGGCCGTTGCGGGACGAACCGCCTGCTTTTTTATGTGCCATCGATCCGGCTCCAAAGTCCTTTCGTGAAAGACGCGGCACAACACCCGTGCCTTGACTATATGATAATTATCCCTAAACGCAAAGCTTCATCTCGCGCTCAATCGGCGCCGACGGTCTCATCTTCCCCGGAAGGCTTGGCGCCGCCCGTGAGAAGCTCGGTGATCCGCACGAGCGTCAAGTCCTGCCGATGGCCGTGCTTACGCTTCGAGTTCTTCCGCCGCCGCTTCTTGAATGCAATTGCCTTCGGTCCGCGCGTCTGCCCGACAATCTGGCCGCCGACGCTGGCGCCGTCGACGAACGGGGCTCCCAACGCCGGTTCGCCGTCTTGAGAGAGCATGAGAACACGATCGAACGTCACGGGGTCGCCGGGATTTCCGGCGAGCGTCATGACGGTGATCGTATCGCCGGCTGCGACGCTATATTGCTTGCCGCCGGTTTTGATGACCGCGAACAACCTGCTTCCCTCGTGTTCCATGCGCCTCGTGTTCCATCCCCCCCCGCCGTGGGGGAGCATCTTCAATACGGCGTCTGCGATCGCGATGCCGCTAGCCGCGGATTTCCATCACGGATTGCCGCCTCGCCAAGATCGCGAATTAGAAGCGCGCGAACACCGGAGCCGCCTTAATGGCGGCACATCCGGCGGTGAAATATCGCCGAATATATCTACCGTAGCGTCCGTCCAACTTCACTGCGCAACAACTTCATTGCGCAATGAAACTTTTCCATGGCAAGGCCGCGTTCACTGCAAACTTAAGGACCGCGGCCCAAACCGAGCGGCCGGCTCGCTCGTCCGTCCGGGCGTCCTCTACGAAGCTTGGCGCCGGTTGTCAACCATCTGTCCGGGCTCAGCAGAGATGAGACGGAGAGGCATTCCGGTCTCGGCAGAGTTGAAGATACTGGTTTGGGGTTTTG
>JBATYB010000283.1:0-1622 GCA_049673825.1 Methylocella sp.
TCGCGGCCGGCCGGGCCGGCCCGGGTGCCTGGCCGGCGCTGCTGACGTTGGCCGGCACCTATGCCGCGTGGTTGATTCCCCTGCTGCCGCGCGGCCCGGAACTGCCGGCGCTCGACGCCGCATCGGCGGCGATCGTCCTCATCGCCGAGGTGCTGATGGTCTGCGCGCTCCTATCCTTGGGCCGGTCGTTCAGCCTGATCCCCCAGGCGCGCACGCTCGTCACCAACGGCCCTTACGCCATCGTCCGGCATCCGCTCTACCTAGTCGAGGAGGCCGCGGTTGCCGGCGTGTTGTTGCAATACGCCTGGTTCGCGGCGCTGCCGTTCCTGGTCCTGCATGTGACCGTGCAGATCAGGCGGATGCAGCTCGAAGAAAAGGTCCTTCGGAAGGCTTTTCCGGAATACGCGGCATACGCGCGGCACACGCCGCGCCTTATTCCCGGCGTTTGGTGATACCCTGTTCTCCTTGGCGCATTGGGGCCGCGAGTTGTTGTCCGGGAAATTTACCGGCATCGACTGGATGACGGCCTCAGGCGGCGGCCAAGATCTTTCTAGGACAGGGTTGCGAATTCCTGTCGAAGTAATCTTCGCCCCATGTCAGAAACCGGTAAAGTCCCAGTTTGAATTTCAGCCATGGGTGGAAAGCGGATATTCGATCAAGCCGCAAGAATGTCGCCAGTGCGCCACAAGCGGACCTCCATCCAGCCAAGCAGGTCATGCAGTGATCCGGAAGAGCCGGTTCGTGAAACGCACCTCACCCGCTGCACGAATTCGAGCATGAGGTGTTGCCGTTTTCGAATCATCCGCCTGAAGCAACAGGCCGCGCTTGCCCCCAACCAAGGCGCTTGGGTCATGCCTTCGCGCAGCTGGTGTGCGCGTATAGATGGGTTGGGCGCGCGCGGCCCGATCGCCCTTTCGCGGCGTGTTGTATATTTCCCGCTGCCTCGCAGCATAACCGCGTAGTTCGCGTAGGCGGCTGATCGGCGCAAGGTCTCCGGACTGGCGCTTCCTTCACGTTCCGAACCGTGCCATTATCCTGGCCTGGATATCTTGCACGGGAGGAGACCATGGTAGACTTGATCATTTGGCTCATCGTTGGTGCGGCCGCCGGCTGGATCGCGGGTATTGTCGTTAAGGGCGCCGGATTCGGGCCGCTCGGCAATATCATCGTCGGCATCTTGGGATCGATTGTCGCTGGCTTCATCTTCCCATTACTTGGCATTACTTTTCTACCGGGGTTGATAGGGGACGTCGTCTATGCCGCGATAGGGGCCATCATACTACTTCTTGTCGTATTCCGAGTCAGGCGAGCTTGAACGCACCGCAGCGCGCCGGGCGTGAAGTTTTTTCGTCACACGTCATGCGGGTGTCGCCGCTCCATTGCCAACCGATGCCGATGCACACAGCGCGATTGGTGAAAGGAGACAATTTGCCGAAACGGGAAAAGGACAGTCAGCTCGCGACTTGCGCGGGTTTCCCCAGTTTGACCAAAAAGCAGAGAGCGAGCGTCTTTGCCACTAGCGTCGATGAAGCCATTCGCCGCGGGTAGAAGTGGACCCGGTTTTCGGGACCAGCGGCTAAGTTGGAATACGACCGTTCCGTCATGATAGACGGAGCGAACCA
>JBATYB010000284.1:0-2602 GCA_049673825.1 Methylocella sp.
TTATCCACCACGCCCACCCCGCCATGCGCATGCGCGGCGGAGGCGAGCAGAACCATCGCCAGGAGCCACGCGGCGATTCCTCGGGTCATCATTGTATCGAGCCTCCCAAAGCATTGAACTCCCATAATATTTCCCCCGCCGGAGCATAAGCGCCAGCGGGGGAAATTGCTTAATCTTGTTTACCTTTTACACCCTACTCGAGACACCGTCTCAGACAGGCATGAAGGTTGGGATCACCGCTCCGCCGACTTCCATCGGGTAGCGCGCTCCGCTCGGCGAGAAGAAGAACAGAACGCCGGCGAACGAGCTGTCGACGTCATAGGCCAGACCCGAAAGCCGTTCCGTATCCCACCGCGCGTCCTGGATGGTGACCGCGATATCCTTGGTCTCGCCAGGCGCGATGGGGGAATTATCGCTCAGCGACAAGCCCCTGTCCGCCAGCAGATAGTCCGGATATGCCACCTTGCTGGTGTAGACATCCGGATTCAGGAAGCGGAGGCCGGCGGTGTTAAATTCGCCGATCCGCAGCGGCTCCTTGCCGTTGTTGGTGATCTTGAAATTGGCCAGCAACTCACGGCCAGGCACCTTATAGGTTCCGTTCACATATTTGATCGTGATCGGCCCCGAGTTCACCTCATTCTCGAGAGCCTGGATGTTTCTGAAGTCACCCGCCTGCAGCGGGATGGTGTTTGGATAACTGCTGACCGTGATCGCATAGAAGATGATGACCACGAGCAGAACCGCGAGAAGCGAGAGCGCACCGACGATCCGTTCCTGAGGCGTAATTATCTCTTCCGCCTTTCCGGAGGCCACCCACGCAAACCGGCCGACGAAGCCGCGCTTGTTGAACCAATAGAGGATCCACGCGCAACCGGCAATGATCCAGACGAGATGCCAAAGTAAGATCTTGGCCTCCCCATAGGTCTCGATATTGACCGTGGTCCCGTTCAGCAATTTCACGTCATCCCTGTAGTCCGAGAAATTGCCCTTGATGTCGATATATTGGCCTGGGCCGGGTATCGGGCCGCCGGTCTTGACGCTCAATTGAACGTGCGTGTGCCAGTGGCCGGGGCGGCGCGCCTTGAGAAGGACCCTGAACGCGTAGGTCTTGCCCACCTCGAGCTTCATCGAGCGCGGCGTGAACTGGCCGCCGACCCATACGCCCAACCTGGCCGCCATCGCTCCGGGCTGCCCGGTGTTGAGGAAGCATTGGTCCGGAACCAGGATGGCCGCCGGCCAAGCATTCATGATATAGAGCTTGCCGGTGATCTCATACTCTTCGTTGACGGTGACGTTGGTCTTCGACCATTTCAGGTCATACCAATTGAGCGTCCGCATCCGGAGAAACGCCGCCTGCGATTTCTCGCCGTGCGCGTAGGCCGGGCCGATGGCCGCCATCGTCAAAGCGAGCGCGGCGGCCAAAACCAGGGCCCAGAACCTCCCCGCCTGGCGCGCCGCTTGGCGCGCCAGCGAACTATACGTTGTTGTTGTCATTGGTCACTCTCCCACACGGCAGCGCCGTGCCTCTTGCATTGCAAAAATGCGCCTTTAAGCCCCTCGGGGACCTTGCGGCGGCGGGTTAGATGGACTTCATGTATTTCGTGGTGGAGAACATCTTGCCGACATACCACCAGACGAAATACACGATAATCGAGACGAACCCGGAGAAGAACGCCGCGACGCCCACGACATCCTTACCGAAGGTACGCATCGTGCCGCGTTCGATAATTCTTATGTATTCGGGCATCGAGGTACGAACGTTGTGGAAGCCGATGATGTCGGCCAAGGACATCAGCGTGCCATATTGCTCGCTCGGCTGATGGAATTGCGCCAGGATCACCCAATTGTTCGGATAGAGGAGCAGCGAAAAGCCCATCGAGCCGACAATCGCGGTGATGATGAAGCTCCTGCTGAGCAGCAGCACGATGTCGAGGAACAACGCCTGCGGGACCAGCGAGGTCGGCCAGACGAGGTTGATCGGATAGAAGGTCCAGCCCCAGAAGCTGATGTAGCGGTCGAGCCATTCGCCGAAGAGAAGAGCGACACAAAGGAACGTCGCGCCGAACGGCAGCCGGAAATGCTCCCAGAAGAAATATTGGGCGGCCGCCGGGAAGGTGACCAGCATGATCGGCAGGACGGTCGGCCACATGCGCCGGTCCTTCCAATCGACCCAGAAGTCCCAGTCGCCCATGGTCAGCATGGCGTGGACATGATAGCCGCCGATCATGATCAGAAAGAGAAACGTCAGGATCAGAAGGTCGGCTTGCCTGATGGAGGTCGCCGCCTCGGCGCGGGAATGGAACGGCGAACCCGCCGCCGCCACCGCGCCCCCGGCGGGGGCCGCGAAAACCGGATTCGCGCCGGCGCCGCCTTCGATGCCCGGCGACGCCGAGATCGATTCGGTCGCCGGAGCCGCTCCGGCCTTAATTGACTTATCTCGTAGCATACTATCCTCCCAGTTGCTCCCCCGGACCCAATCGCCGGATTACCGGAGTACATTTCAGTTGGCTTACAAAATTCTCCGCCGCCCTGGCACGGCCGCTCCCCGAGAAAAACTCCCTTCTGGGAAGCGGCCGGCCAATTGGGCTGAACGTCTCGCGGT
>JBATYB010000285.1:0-1858 GCA_049673825.1 Methylocella sp.
GCTTTAGGGTGAGGGGCGCCACGCTGTTTCACAGGTCCATTATGGGCCAAGGAAATACGCCAGCCAAGCCAGGACTCATGGCGATTGGGTGAAGAGGCGTCTCGTGATGACGCGCCCGCGAGCATCCGCGCAACTATCCTCGCGACGGATCGCCGAGACCCCTTCGAAATCCATCCCGCCAGCTCGGCCAAATCAAATTCACGCCGAAGGCCTGCTTGGCCTTGGCGTTAGAGGCGCCCCGCACATCGGTCATGAACACGACGCCGTCGCCTATGACGAAACGGGCGATCCAGGCTGGGATCCTGCGGGGCGGTTTGGCGCCGAGCGCCTCCGCCAAGGCGGGCAGACATTGCGACACGCGGGCAGGATCGTAATCGACGATATTATAGACCCCAGGCACACCGCGCTCGACCGCGGCGCGCGTAAAGCGGGCGGCGTCGTCGACGTGAACGAACGACCAAACGCCGCCGCCGCCAATGATCGGGATGCGCCGCTTGCGAACATCGTTCACCAGCCAGCCTTGTTCGCTTATGGCGGTTCCGGGACCATAGAAAGACCCGTAGCGCAACACCAGCCCCTCCAAGCTGGTCTCGCCGGTGACCGCAAATTCCAAATAGCGGATCGCTTCAAGCGTGCGGCGAAACGCCGCCGGCGGCTCCGGATCGAGCGGGTCTTCCTCCGTCTTGACTGGTCCTCCCTCCCGCGCGTAGGGCCAACCCGCAAAGCTTTGCGCGATAAATCGGCGTGCGCCGGCAGCGCGCGCGGCGGCCAGCAAATAATCCGTGCCCTCTTTTCGCAACCGGTTGGTCTCGGAAAACCCCTCGTCGAAATTCCGCGGATCGACCCTCTCGATGGACGTGAGCTCGTGAACCACTACGTCCGGCTTCTCCCGCTTTACCACGTCCATCACGGCGGACGGATCAAGCGCGTCGGCGACGACCGGCGTGGCGCCAATTCTCCGCAAAAGGTCAGCCTTGGCGGGAGACCGCGTCAGTCCCGCGACCTCGTGCCCCGCCGCCGTCAATAGTAGGACAAGGCGGCGGCCAACCGCACCGGTCGCTCCCGCGACAAAAATTTTCATTTGACAGGCTCGCTGAGCAGAGTGGAAACAAATTTCCGCCGCTTCATGCCGGAAACCCCCTCGGCGAAAGAGAGTCCAGGGGAAATCAATTTTAGCACGGCGACGGCGGCCACCGGAGATTCTTACCCATCATGGTCAAGGTTCATACCGGAACAAGTCTGCTTGGCCATGGCGTGGCCGCGCCGCGAACGCCGGACGAGGCGACGCTCGACCGGGTGGCAAATCCGCATCGCGGCGAAAATTATATCGCGCGCTTCACCGCGCCGGAATTCACTGCCCTCTGTCCGGTCACCGGCCAGCCGGATTTCGCGCTGCTTGTGATCGACTATCTTCCAGGCAGCTGGCTCGTCGAATCGAAATCCCTAAAGCTCTACCTCACGTCGTTTCGCAATCATGGCGCTTTCCACGAGGACTGCACCTTGCGGATCGGCAAGGATCTTGCCGCGTGCCTGGAACCGCGCTGGCTGCGGATCGGCGGCTATTGGTTTCCGCGTGGGGGCATGCCGATCGACGTGTTTTGGGCAACGGGCGAGCTGCCGGCCGGCACATGGGTGCCCGATCAAGGCGTGCCGCCCTATCGCGGACGGGGATAGGTCGAGCATTACACCAGCCGCGATTGCTCCACCGCGGCGGCGATAAAACTCGCGAACAGCGGGTGAGGCTCGAAAGGCCGCGATTTGAGCTCGGGATGAAACTGCACGCCGATGAACCAGGGATGACCGGATAATTCGATCGTCTCCGGCAACAGGCCGTCCGGCGACATGCCGGCGAAGACGA
>JBATYB010000286.1:0-5591 GCA_049673825.1 Methylocella sp.
TCGAAGATCTTGCGCTTCATCCGCCGGACGGAAAGACGCTCGTCGGCTTCCTCAAGGCGATGGAATTTTCCACCATCACCAAGCGCGCCGCCGACGCTTATGCGATGGACGCGGCCATGATCGAACCCGATCCGGCCTTTGCGGGACCTGCCGGCTGGCGCGGCCGCGATGGCGAGGCGCCGAGCGAGGGCGCGGAAAGCGCGCGGAAAACGCCGCCGGAAGCACCCAAAAGAAACGCCCGCTATGGCGGGCGAACGCAACAAGCCGTCGTCGCCACCGGCCCGGGCCACCTTGCCGAAGCGCGCGCCGCCGAGGCCCGCGCGCAAAAATTCGACAGCAAAAGTTATGAAACCGTTTCGAGCTTCGAGCGGCTCGACGAATACGTCGCCGCCGCCTTCGAGGCGGGCGCGGTCGCGGTCGACACGGAGACCTCTTCGCTGCAAACCATGCAGGCCGAGCTCGTGGGCATCTCCTTGTGCGTGACGCCGGGGCACGCCTGCTACATCCCGTTGCGGCACATGGGCGAAGCCGGCGGCGGCCTTTTCGGCGAAACCGGTCTTCTGCCCGGCCAATTGCCGGAAGCCCAAGTGCTCGCGCGGCTAAAACCTCTCCTCGAAGACCGGAGCGTCCTGAAAATCGGGCAAAACATGAAATTCGACTGGCTTATTTTCAAGCAGCGCGGCATCGCCGTGCGGCCACTCGATGACACTATGTTGTTGTCCTATGTGCTCGACGCGGGCCGCACCGATCACGGGATGGACGTGCTCAGCGAAAAGCATCTCGGCCATAAGCCGACTCCATTCGGCGAGGTGGCGGGCTCCGGGCGCACCTTCATCGGATTTGCCCGCGTCGCCATCGACAAGGCGGCCGAATATTCGGCCGAGGACGCCGACGTCACCTTGCGTCTCTGGCGCGTGTTGAAGCCGCGCCTTCCCGCCGAGCACATGACCAATGTCTATGAGACGCTGGAGCGTCCGATGATCGAGGTTCTCGCGAGGATGGAACGGCGCGGGATCACGATCGACCGCGCCATACTCTCGCGGCTATCGGGCGAATTCGCGCAGGACATGGCGCGGCTTGAGGCGACGATCCACGAGCTCGCCGGCGAGACCTTCAATCTCGGCTCGCCAAAGCAGCTTGGCGATATTCTGTTTGGCAAGATGGGCCTACCTGGCGCCAAGAAGACCGCGACCGGAGCCTGGTCCACGGCGGCGGGCGTGCTCGACGATCTCGCCGCGGAAGGCAACGAGCTCGCGGCAAGGATTCTCGATTGGCGGCAGCTCTCGAAACTCAAATCGACCTATACCGACGCGCTGCCGTCCTTCGTCGATCCGGCGACCGGGCGCGTGCATACTTCCTATGCGCTCGCCGCGACGACGACGGGCAGGCTGTCCTCGTCCGACCCAAACTTGCAGAATATTCCCGTGCGCAACGAGGCGGGCCGGAAAATCCGCCGGGCTTTCATCGCGCGTGACGGCCATAAGCTCGTCTCGGCGGATTATTCGCAGATCGAATTGCGGCTGCTTGCCCATATCGCCGGCATTCCGCAATTGAAGGCGGCGTTTGCCGAGGGCCAGGATATTCACGCGACGACCGCGTCGGAAATGTTCGGCGTGCCGGTCGAAGGCATGCCGCCGGAGGTGCGCCGCCGCGCCAAGGCGATCAATTTCGGGATCATTTACGGCATTTCCGCCTTCGGCCTCGCCAATCAGCTGGGCATTTCGCGCGAGGACGCCGGCGCCTATATCAAGCGCTATTTCGAGCGGTTTCCGGGCATTCGCGCCTATATGGACGACACCAAGAAAGCCGTGCGCGAAAGGGGGTATGTGACGACGATTTTTGGGCGCAAATGCCATTATCCGCGGGTGACCGCGTCAAATCCGTCGGAGCGCGCCTTCAACGAGCGCGCCGCGATCAACGCGCCGATCCAGGGTTCTGCCGCCGACATCATCCGCCGCGCGATGATCCGCATGGACGAGGCGCTGGAGCAAGCGAAGCTTTCGGCGAACATGCTTTTGCAGGTCCATGACGAGCTTGTTTTCGAAGTTCCCGACGCCGAGGTCGCGGCCACGATCGAAGTGGTGCGCAAGGTGATGGTCGAGGCGCCGCATCCTTATTTGCAGCTCGCGGTACCCTTGCAGGTCGACGCCAAGGCCGCACAAAACTGGGACGAGGCGCATTGAGAGGAGAGGGCAGCAGTCGAAACGACAACACTGGGAAGCGAAGGTGGCAGTCACGGCGCAAGTTCCGGCGGCCGGTTTTGGCCGAAGCGGACCTCGTGGCCGAGAACTGTTGTCGTGATTAATCGAAATGCATGCCGCTAGGCGCACACCCCGAGTTCACACTGGATCGGCGGCAAGAGGCGCGTAAAATGATCCTGATTCTTGTCCTTACCGCCGTTAGCCTTTAATCGTGTCCTCGCGCTTCCACTGCGTCTGTGCATAGAGCAATAAAAAACCCGTCGGTAATGGCGTACTCTCCGAGTCGGGAGCCGAGGTTCAGCATTCGATTCTTTTGACCTCGCGTTTGTTGTACGACTCGAACGAGGGTGCCGCCAAAGAACTCTTTTGGCGTCTCGCGTCAGACGACGTTTGGTGGCTCATATTCCGAATCAACCGCCATCCTCTCTTTTAACACGCTCACATCCTCGTCGCGGCCTATAGGACGAATATAATTGCCAACCCACGTGATGTGCTTCGCCAATGGACGGTCGCGTCTCGGATACACGGGGACTAGGCCAATCAGGCTTGGTAATTTAATCATCAGCGTTGTAAGCACTTGGTAAAAGAATTGCAGGTTTTTTTCTATCGGCTGAGCCAGGTTTATTTTGAACTTTTGGCCGGGAGCAAACTCAACCTGATCGAGCGCTTTGACGTTCAATCCGTTCTTCCTCGCACATTCGGCCATCCATTCGAGCGCGCAATCCGAGAGGCCGTATCTGGCAAACCCACCGCCGACGTTTGAATGGACGCCTGGGAACCATTTTTGCTCGTAAAGCAAAAAGCCGTGTTTCGCCTTATTGGCCCGGTTGCGCTCGTTATGACAGTCCATCAACTGAATAGGCGCGGGGCGAAAGACCCAACGCCGTTCGTCCGCCGCCAACGCATGATAGGCGCTTTCGACGGCCCTGCTCAATTCCACGGTGTGGAAGCCACATTTGAAAAATTTATCAACGACATATCCCAAAATTTCGCCATAGGGCGCTCCCAGCGCGCCGACCGTATCCCACAATCCGAGAAACTTGATCTTTGTCGGCCAGGAATGACATTGCAGGCGCCATTTGTTGGCCTCACCGCCAGACGGTTTCCAATCGAGAGATTTGTTTTTGTAATGTTTGTAGGCTTGCGCGACGAGCGGCAGATTGTGACGTTTCAGAACACCTAAATTGTAGATCATTCCCGCGATACTGCGCGCGGTGAACGCGCCGCGGCTAAATCCAAAAAGAAAAATCTCGTCGCCATTTTCGTAATTGCTGACGACGAAAGAATAAGCGTCGATGATATTATTGGAAATGCCACGTCCAAAAATTGCCCCGCTGAACCTTTCGCCTTTTCTCGTGCCCACGCCAGCGATGTAATGCACGATCTGCGGATTGCCGTTCGCGTCCGCTGATTCGGTGGCTTGCAGCATCCTTAGGACATTGGTGCCGTGCTCGGTGGGCTCGTTCCATGTACCATCGCAGAAGATAATGAGTTTTTTTGACATGGCGCTCTATCCCCTCAGGATTTATTCGCCCGCGCGTCCCAATGCAGTAGGTTCGGCCTCTAGCCACACGCTAATCGTTTCTAAGATAGACACATAATCAAAAAAATACACGGCGAAAAATTAAACACTATCCCACATATCCGCTTGCGCCAAATCCCGGCTTCGTATTGCGCCGCCATTAAATCTCGCAGATCTGGGTCACCTGTTCCGGCACGCCGGCGGTTGTCGTTTCGTAGCCCGCCACGCGGAGGATGGCCCGCGCGGGGCTCATCGTGACGGCAAGCCGCGTATAGGGGTTGAGGACGGGCGGCTTCACCCAATCGAACCTGCGGCGCGACAACAGCCCGCGCCAGCCGGCGAGCGCGTCTTGCCGGTCGCGGCTTCGCGCGGCGGCCTCCGCCGGCGAGCAGGTCAGAAAGTAGGTGGCCGCGATACGCGCTTCCCACTTCGGGCGACTCGGCACCCAATCATTGGCCGCGCTTGTGTCTTCCTCACGCGTGACAAAGCCATTCTCGGTGCGCTCGATCACGCATCGCTCCCCCAAAGCGCAGCCAATCAGCGTGTAAATCACCGGCCTTGCCACCGGCGTGTTCTCCAACACGCTTCTCGCGGCGGCATATGCCGGGCAGCTCTCGAAGACCTGGCGCAGCAATTGATCCGGCGGCATGTGGCGAATAGACGCCCATGTATGAAGCGCATTGGCTGCAAGGTCGTAAATGCGCAGCCAGGGATGCCGGGTGCGGCGCCACATGGGCGCCTGGTTGATGCAGGCGGCGAACCGGCACGGCGCCATCGCGGTCAGCACGCCGGCATAGCCAGGCCAGGTGATGCTGAAGTATTCGCCCGCGTGCCCCTTTGCGCGGACAACATCCGCATGGCGGCCTAGCCCGGGGAATGGCCAATCCAGCGTGCGCGCGAGCCAGGGCACGCCGTCTTCCTCGCGCGCGAGCGAGGTGCAGCCCCATTGGTAGGAGCCGTTAAGCAGCCAGACCCCCGGAAAGCCGAGCGTCGCCGCGATTTGCGCGATCTCCGGCACATAGGGCGAGCACGAGCGGGTGAGCCAGCGGCGCGCGGCTCCATCCAAGGCCGGCAGGAACGGTATTGCCGCGCGCGGAAATATCGTGAGGCAGTCCTCGCGCAGGGCAAGCGCGCAAGCACGCCTTAGCACGGCGTGGCGGAGAAGCCCGCCTTCGCCGACATCGACGACGGAAATGGCTGGCATGACGGCACTCATGGACTGCTCATCGCAATACGGCGCTCGAAGCTATGGGCGGCGCCAAGGAGGAATAAACCAAAAAAAGCAAAGCCAAATGGTCAACTCTACCGCACTCTTTCGCTTGCGCCAAATCCCGGCTTCGTATTTGCCGGTAGCATGGGATATGTCCGATTTAGGCAGCGCACGATCCGTCAACGCGTCCTCCCCAGTCTGCAAGAGCGTCTGACCGAGGCGCTTGCGCTGGCCGGGACCGCCACGATCGAGGCCGCCAATGCCTTCATCGGGGATTCTATGTTCCGGCCCACAATGCGCGCTTCGCGGTCGAGGCCGAACTGCAAGGCGCGGCTTTCGTTGCCGTCCCGGGCGTCGATCTTGGCGAGATTCTCCGCGTTCCGGAAAAACGCCGCTCCGGCGACGATAATTGCGTGACGTTCAACCGATCGAAACGGCAGATCCCCGCCGGCCCGCTGCGCGCGCGCTGTGTCAAGGCGAGGGTCAAGGTCCGGCGACACCATGCCGGGACCCATGCGATCCTTCATCGGCCAAGATGCCTGGCGGGATATGCCAAACGTAAGGCCTGCGCCGCAATGAAAAAGCTCGCCAAAGTCCGCTCGGCGGCAAGCCTGTGGCAATGGCGACAAGGGAAAACCCCTTGCCCACGGCCCTCCGC
>JBATYB010000287.1:0-3086 GCA_049673825.1 Methylocella sp.
GGCCCGCGTCGTCAAGGTCCCCGCCGGGACCGAGGCACTCGTTGTCGGCAACGCCTCGATCGCCGATCTGACCTTGCTCAAGCAAGGCGCCATGATGGTCATCTCCGGCAAGGGATTTGGCGAAACCAATTTCATCGCGCTCGATGCCGCCGGGAATCCCCTGGCGCAATCGTTGATCCGCGTCGTCGGCGGCAGGAATGCCTTGCTCGTGCAGCGCGGGATGGGCCGCGAATCCTACGCCTGCGCGCCGAAATGTCTGCCAACCGTGAAGCTCGGGGACGATGACAAATATTTCGTCGATGTCGCCAAGCAGGTAAAGGACCACAACGCGCAAGCGACCGGCTTGCCATAGGGTTGCCTTGGCGGGCGATCCTCGTTACGCTTTTTCGATGACGCAACAAACGATCGCCGCCGTGCGAACGATCCGCGCGCGTGACGATCTTTTTCTGGCTGTCTTCCCGTCAAGCCGCCGCTCCGGTTGCGTGCGAGCCTTCCTCTCAAGTACACTTCTCCCGCGAAGTGTTCGATCCCGAGTGTCGACCGCAATGGCACCAAAGCCAGATTCAATTGTTTGTCACGGATTGCTAGAGACATGCTGGTCTTGCTCACACGCGCTCTCGACGAATCGAATCGAACGGCGGCACGACTCGCGTGCGAAGGGCATGACGCGGTGCTATCGCCCGTTCTCGACATGGTCCCGACCGGAGCAATATGGCCCGCGGGCGTTATCGATGGCGTCATCGCGACGAGCGCCCGCGCCTTTGAATTGTTATCCGCCGCGCCGGACTGGCCTCTTCCCGAGGCACGCCGCCTCTTGCCTTTGTTCCTGGTCGGCGAGCGGACGTGGGAAGCCGCGCGCGAGCGGGGGTTTGACGGCCCGCCACTGATTGGCCCGGACGCCACCTCTCTCGCGCGGGGAATCGCCGCACGCTTCGCTACCCCCTGCCGTTTCGTCTATCTTGCCGGACGCGACCGCAAACCGGACCTCGAGGACAGCCTCGCCGAAATAGGTCATGCCATCGAGCCGATCGAAGTCTATGCGGCGCAGGCCGCCGAATCCTTGACCGAGGCGGCCTTGGCTCTTGCCCGCACAGGCGAAATCGCCGTGGTTTTGCACTATTCGCGGCGCAGCGCGGAAATCTTTCTCGGCCTCGCCCGCAACGCGGGTCTGGACTTGTCCCGGAAAAACCATGTCTGCATCTCGCACGACGCCGCGGCGCCGCTTCTGGCTGCGGGTATCCATGAAGTGCTCATTGCCAAAACTCCGGACGAGCAGGCGATGTTTGCCATCGTCAATGCCTTGGCTGCGTTGCCAAAAACGCCGCTCGGGCAAGACGCGGGATAAGATCTTGATGAGCCAGGGCTTGATTAGACCATTGCTTCGACCCATCATTCCTGGATGATCTTCAAGCATGGCATTCTTGCCGCCCTTCTCGCCGTCGCGCTTTCGGCATTCGCCGTTCCAGCGGCCGCGGCGGACAACATCAATGTCAGAGTTGGCTTCATTCGCGCGCCACACATGCGAGAGACGCTCTCGATTCTCGATATTCCAGCCGCCGACGATGGCATCGCCGGTGCCGAGCTTGCCGTTGAAGACAATAATACAACCGGACATTTCCTCGGCCAGACCTTTGCGATCGAGGACATCCTTCTGCGGCCGGGCGACGACCCGGCCGCCGCGCTGAACGGGCTTATCGCGCGGGGTGTTTCTTTTGTTCTCGCCGATCTTCCAGCGGCGGCACTTCTCGCGCTCGCCGACGCGGCAAAAGACAAGGGGGTGCTCATTTTCAACACCGACGCGCCGGAGGATTCGCTGCGGGAGGAAAATTGCCGCGCCAATGTCTTTCACGTTGCGCCTTCTTATTCCATGCTTTCCGACGGCCTTGCTCAATATCTCATCTGGAAGCAATGGAAACGCTGGTTTCTGATCAAGGGGTCTCACTCGCAAGACGAGCTGTACGCCGGGGCGTTGGCTCATGCGGCGAAAAAATTCGGCGCAAAAATCGTCGCGGAGCGGGTCTACGAGGATACCGGCGGTGGCCGCCGCTCGGATTCCGGAAGCGTGCAGACGCAAAGGCTCATCCCTGTGGCGACCCAAAACGCGCCGGCCTATGATGTCCTCGTCGCCGCCGACGAAAGCGAGGTCTTTGCAAACTACCTTCCCTTCCGCACCTGGGATCCGCGTCCGGTCGCGGGCTCGGCCGGGCTCAGACCAATGAGCTGGGACGGAAGCCATGAGCAATGGGGCGCGATTCAATTGCAAAACCGTTTCATGAAACGCGCCTCGCGGCGTATGAACGCGCGCGACAACAACGCTTGGGTGGCGATGCGCATGATTGGCGAGGCGGCGTCGCGCACCGGCTCGAACGATCCCAGGATCATTCGCGCTTATCTGACCGGACCGGATTTCGCCATTGCCGCCTTCAAGGGCCAAAAACAGACCCTGCGCCACTGGAACCGGCAATTGCGCCAGCCGGTTCTGCTCGGCGATGGCCGGATGATCGTTTCGGTCTCGCCGCAGGAAGGTTTTCTGCATCAAACATCGGAACTCGATACGCTAGGCTTCGACGAGCCGGAAACGAAATGCAAATTGCAATGAGCCTTCGCGAGAGATCAAAGGCCCACCCTCTTGCGAGCTCCGTCTTCGCGCTCAATGTGCTTGCTTTCGTCACGGCCTCTCCGGCCGCGGCGTTCACCGCGTATGTCTCGAATGAAAAAGGCAATTCCATCACCATTATCGACACCGACAAAATGGAGATCACAAAGACCGTGCAGGTCGGCCATCGTCCCCGCGGGATCGCCTTGAGTCAGGACGGCGGCGAACTTTTCATCTGCGCCGGCGACGACGATTTGATCCAAATTCTGGACACCAAGAAACTCTCGATCACCGGCACTTTGCCGTCCGGTCCCGACCCCGAGCTTCTGATCCTGAGCCCCGACGGCAAGCTCCTTTATATCGCGAACGAGAACAACAATCTGGTGACCGCGATCGACATCGCGACACGCAAGATCGTCGCGGAAATTCCGGTCGGCGTCGAACCGGAAGGAATGGAGCTTAGCCCCGATGGCAAAGTGCTCGTCAATAC
>JBATYB010000288.1:0-1833 GCA_049673825.1 Methylocella sp.
GATCGGAACGGGTTTGCGCGTTTTTTTGCGCGACAAAGATCCGCTGGGCGAGATCGCGCGGAATCTGCGTGCACAGGGGGACGGCGAAGTGTCGCTGGTGCTGCTAACGAACAGGGGCGAGGTCGAGATAAAGCTGCCCGGCAAATTTTCCGTTTCGCCGCAAGTCGCGGGCGCGCTCAAGGCGATCCCAGGCATCGTCGCGGTGGAGCATGTGTGATTTTTTCCAACCAGACGGAGGCGCTTATGATGAAACTCTATTGGGCTCCGCGCACGCGTTCGCTGCGGGCTCTTTGGGTGCTCGAAGAGGCGGGCGTTCCCTATGAGCGCGTCCGGCTCGATCTGTCGGCCGGCGAACAGAAAAGCGCGGAATTTTGCGCGATCAATCCGATGGCGAAGGTTCCCGCGCTGACCGACGGGCCGGTTGCGGTCGCCGAGTCTGGCGCCATCTGCGCTTATGTCGCGGAAGCTCATCCCCAGGCGGGCCTTGCGCCGCTGGTTGGTGATCCCACGCGCGGCCGTTATTTGCGATGGCTGTTTTTCTCGCCTGGTTGTGTCGAGCAGGCCTTTTTGGCGAAGTCCTCCAATGTCCAGGTGAGACCCGAGGCAGCGGGATTTGGCGATTTTGACCGGGTTTTCGACGTGCTCGAGGCGGCGGTGGCGACGGGCCCCTGGCTGCTCGGCGAGCGGTTCTCGGCGGCCGACGTCATGATCGGCCTCGACCTCCATTTCGGGATCGATATATTTAAGCTTGTTCCTTCGCGGCCCGCGCTGCGCGCCTATATCGACCGCTGCCTTGCCCGCCCGGCGCTCCAGCGCGCCAAGGCGATCGAGGCCGCCGGGGTTTGAATGGGTCAAAATCGCACGCGCTCAAGGCCATTGCGGGCATTGTGGCGGCGGTCATTGGGCGTTAAGATCGTCGCTGATTTCGCGCGAGAAGCTGCATCGCGTTGACACGTTCCGTTTCATCGCCGCAATGCGGCGACATGGTCGGCGAGTTCTTGCCATGGCATCGCGTTCAGGTCACAAGGGGGCGACGCCACGATTTCCAAGACCGGCTCCACTGGTGCGTTAAATCCAAGGTTGCGAAGGAAAGCATTCCAGTAGCCTGACAGCAGGGTCAGCCAGACGGGTTGGTCCTGGTACTTGTGGCCCCGGAAAAAGAAAAAGAATTGGTCCCCCTCCGAGACCGCCCCGCGAAAAAAATCCCGCTGCCAGCCCTGATACGCCACCTCGGCGATGAGCAATCGACAGCCGCCGGAACGGCCTGACGCGCCGATCGGGTTTTGGATCGCGGTGACGCGATTTGGTTGGAATCCATGCCGGGCAAGAAACGTGGCCATGTACGTTCCAACCGTTTCGTCTTGGCCGGGCACGAACAGGCGCACACCAACCGAGACCTTGAGCGAGAGGGACAAGACGAGCAGGCCGCAAAGGATGAGCCTAGGAACGAGCGAAGAGATCACCGCGAACCCTGATCAGGTTGATTCCGACGATCGCCGCGAGGGCGAGAAAGCTCGCGACACCTGCTCCAACCGAGCCGTGAAGCAGCTCGAAGTGCTCGCGGTGAAGACCGATGAGTGCAATCCGCGTGACGTTGATCACGATCACGGCGGCGCATGCCGCGAGACACCACCAGACATCCTTCAGGGACGGCCGGCGCGCGAGGGCTTGCGTAAAAAGGGCCCAACCCAACACCGCAAGAGAGACATCCGCCAGCGACGAACAGGCCGGTTCGATAACGAGATAATAGCCTGGGTTACCGGCGAACCCAACCGTGTTCCCCACGCGCTCCGTTCCGACGATCAGGCCGACCAAAATCGCATCGGCCTGCAG
>JBATYB010000289.1:0-3190 GCA_049673825.1 Methylocella sp.
GTCGTGGCCAGGCCAAAACCCGGCCATTGTCGTTGTTACGCCGACGTCTCAAGCGCCGAAATAATCCCGGTACCACGCGATGAAAGCCTTAACTCCTTCTTTCAGCTGCGTTCTGGGGGCAAAACCAGTCAGCGCCAAAAGCAACGAGGTGTCGGCGAAGGTAGCTGGAACATCGCCTTGCTGCATCGCCATGAAATTGCACTTGGCCCGCAATCCGGTCGCGGCCTCGATGGCGGCCACGAAATCCATGAGCGCGACCGGCGTCGCCGCGCCGATATTGACGACCCGCCAGGGCGCGACGGGGGAACGGCTGTCTTCGGCCATGGGCGGCGCACGCACCTCCGCCAAGGGCGGTGCATGGTTTAGCAGCCGGAGCGTCGCTTCGACGACATCGTCGATGTAAGTGAAATCCCGGCTCATATTTCCGTGATTGTAAACGTCGATCGGGCGGCCCTCGAAAAGCGCGGCGGCGAATTTGAAAAGCGCCATGTCCGGGCGGCCCCAGGGGCCGTAGACCGTGAAAAATCGCAACATTGTGATCGGGATTTTGAAGAGATGGCTGTAGGCATGGGCCATCTCCTCGTTCGCCTTTTTCGAGGCGGCATAGAGCGTCAAGGGATGATCGGCCCGGTCCGTCTCGCGAAACGGGACATTCGCGTTGGCCCCATAGACCGAGGATGTCGAAGCCATCAGCGCGTGCGCCGGCGGCGCATGGCGCATCAACTCCAGGAGATTGAAGGTTCCGGTGAGATTGGCGTCGAGATAGGCGCGCGGATTGTCGAGGCTGTAGCGCACCCCCGCCTGCGCGGCGAAATGATAGACCGCATCGAATCCGGCGCCATAAATGCCGGCAAGCGCGGGGCAATCCTCGAGCATCGCCTCGTGGCCGGAAAAGCCCGGCCATTGCAGCAATATCTCATGCCGGCGCAGCTTGAGGTCGCGGTCGTAGTAGGGCGTAAACCCATCGAGGCCGACGACTTCATGGCCGTCGCCGAGAAGGCGACGAGCCATGTGAAAACCAATGAAGCCGGCGCTGCCGGTGACGAAAATGCGCATAGGTCGAGCGATCGCGGACAAGAGGTTTGACGGCCCGCGCGAACCTCGTTAAAGCCTTAGTCACCAGCGGGAAGCAGAATACTCGCACAAATGGCGGGCGATTACCACGTTGTAAGGTCGCGCGCTTCGTGCCGGTGCCCTTCGCCGTTCGCCTAGTGTTTTTTCAAAGAGGCACAAAAAATAAATCGACCTTTTGTAGAATCATGCGACCGCGCGCGGATTTCCGCCCGCCCGTCCCCGAGTTTGGAGACCGATCAAAATGCCTTATTCGCGCTTCTTCGACGATGCGATCTCAAAGTTGAAGGGGGAACGCCGCTACCGGGTCTTCGCCGACCTCGAGCGGGACGCACAGGCGTTTCCGCGCGCCCTGCGGCACGGATCGGAACGGATCGGCGAAGTCGTGATTTGGTGTTCCAACGACTATCTTTGCATGGGCCGGCATCCCCGGGTGATCGATGCCATGGCGGCCGCCGCGCGACGGCATGGGGCCGGTGCGGGCGGCACGCGCAATATTGCGGGCACCAATCATCCCCTCGTCGAGCTCGAAGCCGAATTGGCCGGCCTCCACGGCAAGGAGGCGGCGCTCGTGTTTACCTCGGGCTGGATTTCCAATCTGGCGGCGATTTCCACGATTGGCGATCTTTTGCCCGATTGCCTCATCCTTTCGGACGAGTTCAACCATAACTCGATGATCGAGGGAATCCGCCGCTCCAAGGCACAGCGGCAAATTTTTCGCCATAACGATCTCGCCCATCTCGAAGAGCTTTTGCGCGCGGCGGGGCGCGAGCGGGCCAAGTTGATCGTCTTCGAAAGCCTCTATTCGATGCATGGCGACATCGCTCCGGTCGCGGAGATCGCCGGTCTTGCGCGCCGTTACAACGCCATGACCTACATCGACGAAGTGCATGCGGTCGGCCTTTACGGTCCGCATGGCGGAGGCATCGCCGAACGCGACGGCGTCATGGACCAGATCGACGTCATCGAAGGAACCCTTGCCAAGGGATTTGGAACGCTCGGCGGCTATATCGCCGCCAAGGCGGCGATCGTCGATGCCGTGCGCTCGCACGCGCCCGCCTTCATTTTCACCACGGCTCTGCCTCCGGCGGTCGCCGCCGCCGCGACAACCGCCATACGCTTCTTGAAGCAGGGACAAGGCGATGAACTCCGCGCGCAACATCAACGCCAGGCAATGCTCACCAAACATGCTCTGAGCGCGGCCGGTCTCCCGGTGATGCCGAACCCGTCCCATATCGTGCCAGTGCTCGTCGGCGATCCCGAGCTCTGCAAGCGTGCGACCGACATGCTGCTCGATCGCCACGCGATCTATATCCAGCCGATCAATTATCCGACGGTCGCCAGAGGCGGCGAGAGATTGCGCATCACGCCAACTCCCTTGCACACGGATGCGCATATCGCGCATCTCGTGGAAAGCATGGCCGATGTCTGGCGAACGCTCGGGCTGCCCTTCGTCGAGCCTGCTAAAATCCTTGAATTCAAGCGGGAGAGCGACGCGCGCTGCACCTTCCCGGAGTTCAAACGCGCCGCCGAATGAGCCTCGTTTTGACTTAGATTCTGCGACGGCGCGGTCATTCGACGCGCGGGGGAGACCGCGATGCGCCCGCTGACAATTTTCCTCAGCCGGTTAATTGGGCTCTTTGCTCTTGTGCTTTCCTTGGCGATGGTTTTGCATCGGCGGTCCTATGTCGAGACGGCGGCCACGCTCATTCAAGACCGTCCGCTCCTGCTGGTTCTCGGGATGATCTCCCTCATCGCCGGTCTTGCGATAGTGCTTGCCCACAACATTTGGTCCGGCGGCACGCTGCCGGTTATCGTCACGCTGATCGGGTGGATCAACCTGATCCGAGGTCTCATACTCTTGTTGCTCCCCCCGCAGGCAGTGGTCTCGCTTTTCGAGATATTTCATTTCGACGAGCGTTTTTATCTTTACGTCGCAATCATCTTCGTCCTCGGCGTCTATCTGACCTTCATGGGGTTCCGCCGATCGCGGCGCTGACGGACGCGGGGAGATGCCTCGAAGTTAAAACAGCTGCCAGCTGGTGATGGCGCGGAGCAGCCAGGGTTCGCCGAGCCGGATTTTGCCGCGGGCGCCGGGTGGCGTGGCCTCGACGTCGAA
>JBATYB010000290.1:0-3366 GCA_049673825.1 Methylocella sp.
TGCCGAGCCTGCGTCCGCTGCGGGCGATATTCGCGGGATCCCAAAGCGCCGATTCGATCAGCACGTCGGGCGTCGCCGCAGCGCAGCCAGAGGCTTGGCCGCCCATGATCCCGGCCAGGGATTCGACGCCCGCGTCATCGGCAATAACCACATTGTCCGCGTCGAGCCTGTAGGTCCGGCCATCGAGCGCGGTGAGTTCCTCGCCCGGCGTCGCGCGGCGGACAGTAATGTTTCCCTTGACTTTTTTCGCGTCGAAGACGTGCAACGGCCGGGCACGGTCGAAGGTGAGATAATTGGTGATATCGACGAGCGCATTGATCGGCCGCAGCCCGATCGCCTTGAGTCGAGTCTGCATCCAATCCGGACTTGGCCGATTGCGGACGCCTTTCACGAGGCGCAGCGCGAAGGCGGGCGCGAGATGCGCGTCCTGGGGCGCGAAATCGAGTTGGACCGCGACCGGACACGAAAACCCGCCCTCGACCTGCGCCACGGCCTCGCTTTTCAGCTTGCCGAGCCCCGCCGCCGCGAGGTCGCGGGCAATTCCGTTGATACCCGCTGCATCGGGGCGGTTGGGCAAGAGATCGATCTCGATGAGCGGGTCATCGAGCGATGCCCATTGCGCGTAAGCCGCGCCGACGGGGGCCGCGTCCGGCAGATCGAGTATGCCTTCGTGATCATCGGACACTTCGAGCTCGGCGCCCGAACAAAGCATGCCGTTCGATTCGACGCCGCGGATAACTCCCTTGCCGAGCGTGATCTTCTTGCCCGGGATATGGGCCCCTGGGGGGGCAAATACCGCCTTCATGCCGGCCCTCGCATTGGGCGCGCCGCAGACGACCTGCACCAGGGCGCCGCCCCCGGCATCGACGAGACAAACCCGCAGGCGGCCGGCATTGGGGTGCGGCCTCGCCTCGACGACGCGGGCGACGATGAAATCCCTGAGCGCAAGAGCCTTGTCGTCGACGTGCTCGACCTCGAGACCGATTTTGGTCAACGTCGCTACGATCTGGTCGAGAGGGGCATCGGTCTCGATGTGATCCTTAAGCCAGGAGAGGGTGAATTTCATCGTGGTCCAAAAAAGCGCCGGGCTTGAGCGGAACGAGAGGCGTTTCGCCCGCCACCGGTGATTCTCGTTTCTAGAGCTTTACCCGGCCGAGAGGAATTCCAGTTCAATTCGAAATTAACCAAAGGGTTTAGCCGCTCCGCGAGTCGAGCCGCGCCATTGCCACTGGGCGAATCCTTCATGTCGGGGATTTGACATTGCCAAAATCCTTAAGAAGCGGCAACTTCATTCTCGTCAAGGCTGTCATCCGGTGGATGTCGGTTATCACACAATTTTCTGGAAAATCAGCCGGGCGCGGGCTGCAATCCGCTCGCCGCTGTTTTTCAGCCATGCCGCGCCGAAGGAGGTATTAATGGCGAAATACGACATCACCAAAACCAACGACGGGATCGATCGACTGCTGGCGGTCACGACGAATCCGAGGCATCGGTTCATGCTCCAGGCCTATTACCGTCACCGCTTCCTAGAGATCGCCGGGCGCTACGATGAGATTTTCGTCCCCGAGATGACGGTCGAAAACCCTGTGTATCATGTCCATGCCGGCGGCCAACACACGAAGCTCGAGGGGCGGGATGCCGTCAAGAGTTTGTACCGTATGTGGGCGGACACCAGCCAGGCCATTTTCTACGTCGAAAACGAGCAGGTGGCGGTTGCGGACAACTACATCGCCTCCACCTCCATCTACCACCAGCAGATTTCAGGAGGGTCGCTCATGTTCAACAAAGCGATGTCCTATTTGCCTGGATTTCTCTCCGAACGAATTGTGAAAAAGGTGCTGGAAGCGAAAGCGGTCAAACCCGACGAGAACGCAATGTATCTCTATACGAATTTCTTGGAGATGATCTGGCCATACGACGACCGGGGGCGGCTCATCGGCGAGGACGTGTGGGAGCCCGACCCGGACAAGGCCGAGTTCATCAAGCTCGACCCTGAAGATGTCCTGACGACCCTGCAGGCCGCCACGCTGCTCGCACCGCTGATCAAGCCGCTGCCGTCTAGTCAATTATTTTAGATCGCGGTGATACAAGCGCCGCATCCTGCGCAGCCACCGCGATCTCGGGTGGGAATCGGCACCCATTGTAGCTGATTTTCTTCATCCCCTTTGCTACCGAATCGCCATAGGGACCGCAAGCCAGAACCGCCGTGACAATGCCGCCGATAAAGCTCGACCAATTCGCGCAACGTATAGCTTTGGGTGAAGCGTCCGCACATGGCGTGGGCTCATGCGGTTGCCGCGGTCGTCGAAGAGCACTGGCAGCGAGAGCGGCAAGTGCGAAGAACAGAAAAGAGCCGCCTCCCGTCGTTTTTTCGGGCACGCTTCGTTCGACGAGATCGTCTGGAAATCCTATCCGAACCCGAACGTGCCGCGGCCCCATGTCGCCGTACGCTGTTCCGATTTGGTGAGCACATAATTTTTACGAGCTGGTGCTCGCGTTCCAGCAATGATCGATCGGTGACCTCGCCGAGGTAGAACCGGTTCTTGAGCAAATGGGCAATGGCCTGGCGACCGAGCTAGCTCCGTGATCAAAACACCCATGGAGCCAAGCTCCAGATAGCGTGTGAAGATAGTGCGGACAGCCTCCGCCTCCTCGGGCACGATTTAGACCTTCTTGTCGATGCAGCGATAGCCGAGCGGCACGGGTCCGCCGACCCAGAGGCCCTTGTGCTTGGAGGCCGCGAGCTTGTCGCGGCCCCGCCGCCGGCATCGCCGCGTCAAGCACACCGTTATCGCGGGCGCCGCTTTTTCATCCGGGCGCTTGCCGGCGATGACATAAGAGCGGCCGGGCGGCGTGTCTCGAACAAATCCCGTTCTTGAGGACGGCGCCGGAAAAACTCATCCGGCGCGCCACAAACCTTGGCGCGCCGCCTCTTGTTTTTGGTTCAGCCAGATTTTCGTGCCGAGCTCGGTGGAATTGTGAACATCGAGAGTCTGGTAGAGCTTTTTGGTGTGATCCGCGACCGAGGAGCGTTGGAGGCCGAGTTCGCCCGCGATCTCCGGCCTCTGCTTGCCAAGAGCGAGGTGAATTCCGACTTTCGTCTGGGCCGGCGTCGCGCCGCTTTCGCGCAGCATGCGAGCGGCGTGGGCGACGGGGTGCTCGTGGAGTTCGATCGTCACCGCGATGAGACAGGATTTCGGGTCCCTGGCGGCGTCTCCCGCAAATGTGCCCGCCGGCACGAGCCATTTCGCTTCGAGCGTGAGAACGCCAAAAGGGGTCGAAACCTGCATGCGGGGCGGCGTGTTGGAAGTGCCGTTCGCGGCGCCGGTGATCTGCCGGAGAAGCATCAGGATCGGCGCGGGCAGC
>JBATYB010000291.1:0-3602 GCA_049673825.1 Methylocella sp.
CCCTCGTCGCGGTCGCGCGGGGCCAGGATTTCGAAGTCTTCACGCACCACCAACGCATCATCGGCCGAGCCGCGCATCATGTCGCATGACACGTCGCCCAAGAAGCTTATCTATATGGCAAATCAGATCGGAAAATTCTTCGCGTCCCAGGGGCATGAAACCCAGGGGCATGAAACGGCGGTCGCAGGAATCGCCAATCATCTCACCAAATTCTGGACCCCGAGCATGCGACAGAAAATCGTCCGTCATTTGAGCGAAGGCGGCGAGGGGCTCGACCCGCTCGTCAGGGAAGCCGTGCGACGAGTGGGGGCGAAAGAGGTTGACGAAGCCGGATATTCCGGTGAGGCGTAGGCGGAGCGCAATCCCGCTCCCATCCAGGCAATAGCGATCCGTCAATAACCTGCCGCTTGGCGGCGCGGGTGTTTTGGCACGTCTTCTTGCTCGAGTAATTCAACGCAGGCCCCGATGTTCGCGAGCTCGGGGCCTTGGCGGCCGGCCTCATTTCAATTAGCGGGATTTCATCGGTCGGCGTCCGGTCTCCTTTTGATCGCCGCGCGTCTTCCATGACCTGTTCCACGCCGTCCCCGGGGCAGCGCGGCTCCGCGTTACCCGGCCGTGGTCAGAACAACTCGAAACCGGGCGTTGCCGCTCATCATACGTTCGTAGGCCTCGGCGGCGCGCTCCAGCGGGAAGATTTCGTTCATGGACCGCACCCCGGCCAGCACGCTGAAAGCAAGCGTGTCCTGCGAGTCGATCGAGGTTCCCGACGGCCAGCCCGCGATTGACCGGCGTGCGACCAGAAGCTGAAGCGCGGACACTTCCAGGGGCTCGGCCGGCGCGCCGACGATGACGAGCTTCCCGTCCACGCCGAGCCCCCCGGCCACGGCGCTCATGGCCTTCGCATTGGTGACCGTCGCCAGGATCACTCTGGCGCCGCCCAGTTTCATCAGGTCCTCGGCGGGATCCTGGGTCTGGCTGTCGATAAAGTGCCGGGCGCCGAGGTTGTGCACCAGCGATCCTTTATCCTGCCCGCGGGCGATCGCCACGGTGCGAAAGCCCATCTTGGCCGCGAACTGAACGCCCAGGTGTCCGAGGCCGCCCACTCCGAGGATCGCCACCAGGTCCCCGGCGCGAGCGCCGCTATTTCGCAGGGCATTGTAAGTAGTGATGCCGGCGCAGAGCAGCGGCCCAGCATCCGTGGCGGAGAGCTCCTCGGGCACCAGCGCGAGCCCCTGGGCCGGCGCAATCATGTAATCGGCGTAGCCGCCGTCATACGAGATCCCGCTTATCAGAAGATTGACGCAGGTGATGAAGCTGCCGCGACGGCAGGACTCGCAGTGGCCGCAGTGACCGCCATACCAGCCCACGCCCACCCGCTGGCCCGCCGTCCATTCGGCCACGTCCGCGCCCACGGCATCAACCACTCCGGCCACCTCGTGTCCTGGGACACGCGGGTACTGAAGGCCGGGCCAGTGGCCCTCTTTGACGAGCGAGTCGCTGTGGCAAATGCCACAGGCGTCCACCTTAATTCGAACCTGCCCGGGACCGGGTTGAGGGATCTCTCGTTCGATCAACTCAAACGGTCCGCCCGGCCGCGCGACCTGGACCGCACGCATCCTCGTCATGACTCCTCCTTTTAGCTCGTGCCCGGTTTTACTTTCAATATGCCAAGATATGGCAAAAATTGTTCCTTTTTTGCAATAGGCGGCGGCACTATCCCCGGAGCAGCTTCATCCCGAGCTTGGCACCGAGGCCCATGCCATAGGCCAACTGAACGCAGAGCATCCCGGCCGGCTCGATGTATCTGGCACTCGTCAACGGACCGGCATCGACGGGATCGAGGTCCAGGTCTCGCAGCAGGGACGCCACGCTCGCCTTTCCGGCAGGGTCATTGCCGCAGTAGAAGGCACTGATCTGCTGCCCATCGAGGCGGCGGGAGTCCGCCGCCAGGATTTGCACCATCGGCGGGATGGCCTCGACCACCTTGGCGCCGGGGGCGAGCTTGACGATCTCCTCGGCGGCCGACGTGCTGGTGCCGACCTCCAGCCCGCTGAAGTCCGGCTTCAGGCAGTTGACGCAACTGAACAGAGTCATTCCCCCGAAGTTCCCCGCCGCCTTCAGCGCCTCGGGAACCGCGGTCCACGGGACGGACAGAAGGACCAGCCCGCCGAATGCCACGGCCTCGACGGGCGTGCCTGCGTGCGCATTGGGACCGGCGGCGGCGGCAACCGCCAGCAGCTTCTCCTGATCTTTGCAGAAGCTGAACAAGACCTTGTGGCCCTTCGCGGCCCAGATCCTGCCCATGCTGGCCCCCATGTTGCCGGAGCCAACGATGCCGATGTTCACGGCGACTCCTTCTCGCGCCGGTGCAGGACGAAGGCAAAATCGCGTCCCGTGCCCTGTGCATAAGCGAGGTGAATCCAGAGCATGCCATAAGGTTCAAGGAGGCGCGCGATCGCGAGTTTCCCCGCGTCGATGGCTTCAAACCCGATGTCCGTGGCCAGCTTCAGCACGGTTGGCTTCCGCGCGTCATCGTCGCCGCAGACAAACATGACGGCCCGCTGGCCGCCGAAGGCCGGATTTCCCATGATGTTGAATCCGGTTTGATTGAAGGCCTTGAAGACCTTGGCGCCCTTGGCCCATTCGGCCACTCGCTCCGCGCCCGAAGTCGTGTATCCGAGGGTCAGGCCGCTGAAATCTTCCTTGAGGGGGTTGGTGCAGTCCACCACCACTCTGCCCGCGAGGTTCCCGGCGGCTTGGATCGCGTCCTTTGTGGCTGGCCACGGTGTCGCCAGCACAATCACATCGCCGGCCGCGGCCGCTTCGGCCACGGTTCCAGCGCAGGCCTTTGATCCAATGGTGGTCAAAAGTTCCTGCGTCTTGGCGTCTCCGGGACTCGGGACGCCAAAGAACACATCGTGCCCCTCGCGCGCCCAGGCGCGTCCCAAAGTGCCACCGACGTTGCCGGCACCGAGAATGCTAATTTTCATCATGCGTGCTCCGAGCGAGATAGCCGAAAATCAGCGCTTTCGCGGCTGTCCTATAATCCCCGTTCCTCGCGGGCATGGTAAGAGCTACCAACCTATGAAACAAGTACGCATAATGAGGTATGATACTAACATTATGGTAAGCATGGCTGTAAAAAAACCGAAACCGGCTCCCCCCCAACACTGTCCGGTGGAAGCCACGCTGGAAGAGATCGGGGGCAAATGGAAGGCCCTCATCCTGTTCTGGCTGCGAGATCAAGTCTGCCGCTTCGGGGACCTGCGGCGCAAAATACCCGGCATCAGCGAACGCATGCTGACCCAACAGCTTCGCGAGCTGGAAGACGACGGCATCGTCCACCGCAAAGTCTATCCGGTCGTGCCCCCCAAGGTGGAATACTCGCTCACGGCCTACGGGCGGACCCTGCGGCCGATCACGGACCTGATTTGCAGGTGGGGCGAGACGCACCTGCGGCGGTTGAAAGGAGGCGCGGGCTGACGCAACGGCCGCAACTAGGCCTAACCGGCGGGAGCATGGCGACGAGACCTACCTCGGCTCTTTTGAGATCGAGGCCCGAGTTCATTAACGGCCCCGTGCGACAAGTCACTCTTTACTAC
>JBATYB010000292.1:0-3798 GCA_049673825.1 Methylocella sp.
CCTGGGAGACGGCTATTTCGGGGCGTTCTTCACGTTCCTGCATGTCGTCTCGGTCATCACGTGGATCGGACTTCTGTATTATTTCAACCTGGTGCAAATCCCCACCGTGCCGAAGATTCCGCCGGAGATGAAACCCGCAATTGGCCAATATATCGCGCCCGAGGCGTTATTCTGGTTCCGATGGTCGGCGCTCGCCGCCGTGGTGACCGGCCTCATTGTGTTTTCGACGAGCAGCGCGGTCCACAACCTGACCCTTATCACCGGAGCCATCCTCGGCCTCGTCATGGCCCTCAATGTTTGGTTCGTTATCTGGCCGAACCAGAAGAAAGTGCTTGGCCTCGTTCCCGCCGACGACGACGCCAAGGCGCAGGCCGCGCGGCTGACGATGCTGGCTTTGCGCGCCAATTTCGTCCTGTCGCTGCCGACGCTTTATTGCATGGTGACGGCCCGGCTTGTCGGGTGATTTTCGATTCGATCCGCAATCGCGGTTGCGTGGCGCTTGTCTCCGGCAAGCGCGACGTGGCCTATTCCACAGTGACGCTCTTTGCGAGATTGCGCGGCTGGTCGGCGTCCTTCCCCATGACGACGGCGGTATGATAGGCGATCAATTGGACCGGCACCGCATAGACCATCGCCGCGAACTCCGGCGCGACATCCCCCATGACGATGGTGGCAGCTGCCTCGTTGGCAAAATCGCGGGCGAGACGGGCATCGCCAATCAGGATCAGCCGTCCGCCGCGGGCGGCGACTTCCTGCATGTTCGAGAGCGTTTTTTCGAGCACGGAGTCGTTGGGAGCGATGACGATCACCGGCATGTCCTGGTCGACGAGCGCGATCGGCCCATGTTTCAGCTCCCCCGCCGCATAGCCCTCGGCATGAATATAGGAGATTTCCTTGAGTTTCAGCGCCCCTTCGAGCGCCAAGGGATAGGACGTGCCGCGGCCGAGATAAAGCACGTCGCGGACCTTGCCGATTTCCCGCGCCAGGATCTCGACGGCGCTTTCGCATTTGAGCGCTTGCGCGATGAGCCCCGGAATCGCCATGAGCTCGGTAACGAGCCGCGCCTCCGCCATCTCGTCGATCGTATTGCGCGCCCTGCCGAAAGCCAGCGCGAGGCAGGCGAGCACCGCGAGCTGACAGGTGAAAGCCTTCGTTGAAGCAACGCCGATTTCGGGACCGGCCAGGGTCGGAGCGACAATGTCGCTCGCGCGCGCTATCGTCGAGGTCGCTTCATTGACCACCGCCACGATCTTCTGTCCCTTCGCCTTGGCGGCGCGAAGACACGCCAAGGTATCCGCCGTCTCCCCCGATTGCGAGACAAGGATGGTCAACCCTCCTGGCTCGAGCGGCGGGTCGCGATAGCGAAACTCGGAGGCGATTTCGACATCGACGGGAAGCCGCGCAAATCGCTCGAACCAATATTTGGCGGTGAGCCCCGCGATATAGGCCGTGCCGCAACCGCAAATCGTCAAGCGCTGGAGAGCACCGATATCGACGGGCGGCGCGAAGGGCAGCGCCGCGCGGCCGGCGGGCATGTCGAGATAATGCCCGAGCGTGCGGGCGACGACCTCCGGTTGCTCGTGGATTTCCTTCGCCATGAAATGGCGATAATTGCCCTTGTCGATCAGCGAGGCCGAGGCCGAAGACTTGACCTTGCGCCTCTCCGCCGACTTGCCTTCGGCATCGTAAAACCGGGCGGACGCATGGGTCAGGACGACGGAGTCGCCATCCTCCAGATAGGCGATCGTCCCCGTGAAAGGGACCACGGCAAGCGCATCGGAGCCAAGAAACATTTCGCCGGCATGTTCGCCTTCGCCAAATCCTACCGCAAGCGGCGCGCCGCTGCTGGCGCCGATCAAAAGATCCTCCTCGCCGTCGAAGATCAGGGCGAGTGCGAAAGCACCCCTCAGGCGCGGCAGGCTCGAAGCCACGGCCTCGGCCGGCGTCAAGCCGCCGCGCATGGTTTCGCTCACGAGATGGGCGATGACCTCGGAATCGGTCTCGGTCGAAAACTCGTGGCCCTTGGCTTGCAGCTCGCCGCGCAACTCCCGGAAATTCTCGATAATGCCATTATGCACGACGCCGACATTCGCGCTGACGTGCGGATGCGCGTTATTTTCGCTTGGCCTTCCGTGCGTTGCCCAGCGGGTGTGGCCGATGCCGATCCGGCCCGAAAGGGGTTCGGCGGCGAGATGAAGCTCCAGATTTTTGAGCTTGCCGCTCGCCCGCCTCCGGGTCAGCCGGCCCGCTTCCAAGGTCGCGATCCCGGCGGAATCATAGCCGCGATATTCGAGCCGCTTCAGCGCTTCGAGAATGGAGCCGGCGACCGGACCCCGGCCTAGCATCGCAACGATTCCGCACATTAAAAACCAGCTTTCGTCTTGCGGTTGGATTGAGCGTTCGCCGTCATCGGCTCATCTCCCGGAGCGAGATTGGAACCCATGGATTAAGGGTCGCCGCGCACTTTGCGGATTTTCGGTTGCCTTGGCATGACAACTCATTTCCGGTTCCTTTCCCGGAACGCCCTTGCCCAGCCGGGTTTTTCCACCTGGCCAGCCCGGGCCAGCGCCAGCGCATCGGGCGCGACGTCTTGGGTAATCACGGACCCCGATCCGACATAGGCGCCATCACCAATCTTGACCGGCGCCACCAAGGCGCTATTCGAGCCGACGAACGCATGCGCGCCAACCTCCGTGCGATATTTGGCGAGGCCGTCGTAATTGCACGTAATCGTTCCCGCGCCGATATTCGTCCTGGCGCCGATGCTCGCATCTCCAATGTAGCTCAAATGGTTAATCTTGGCGCCGGCGCCGACATCCGAGGCCTTCACCTCGACGAAATTGCCGATGTGCACGTCTTGCGCGAGGCCGGTGCCGGGGCGCAGCCTGGCGAAGGGGCCGATCGTCGCATTTTGCCCAACTACCGCGCCCTCCAAATAAGAAAACGAGCGGATGCGGCTGCCTTCGCCGACTTTGACGCCCCGACCGAAGACCACATGCGGCTCGACGACAACGTCACGGCCAAGCCGCGTGTCAAATGCCAAGGTCACGCTCGAAGGATCGATCAAGGTCGCGCCTTCCCGCATCGCTTTCGCGCGAAGCCGCGCTTGCAAAGCGGCCTCGGCGGCGGCGAGCTGTGCCCTGTCGTTGACGCCCAGCACCTCGTCCTCTTTGGCGATCACGACGGCGGCGGCAAATCCGCGCGATCTGGCGGCGGCGACGATGTCGGTCAGGTAATATTCCCTCTGGCTGTTGGCATTGCCGATGGCATCGAGAAGCGCCAAGGCGTGGCGCCCGTCGAGCGCCATCAGACCGGCGTTGCAAATTTTGATTTCTCGCTCCGCCGCGCTCGCATCGCGGTCCTCGCGAATGGCTTTGAGGGCGCCGTCCTCCAGAATGAACCTTCCATAGCCCGCAGGCCGGTTTGCCTCGAATCCCAAGGCGGCGATGGCGTTTTGGCCTCCCCCAAGCGCCTTGCGCATGGCGGCGAAAGTCTCAGGGCGAACCAGAGGCGTATCCGCGAAGACGACGAGAAGATCGTCATAGCCCCTGGCGATCGCCTCGCGCGCGGCAAGCACCCCATGCGCGGTTCCAAGCCTCTCCCTCTGGATCGCTAGTCCGGCATCGCGCACGATCGTCTCGGCTTCCGCCATGACCGCGTCGTGGTTTGGGCCCGCCACGACGACGGTCCGCTCGGCGCCGGCTTCGACGAGCGAGCTTAAAACATGGGCGAGCATGGAGCGGCCGGCTAGCTCATGCAGCACCTTGGGCCGCGCCGAGCGCATCCGCGAGCTCTCGC
>JBATYB010000293.1:0-15016 GCA_049673825.1 Methylocella sp.
GCGCGTTATAGACCTGGGGCACAAGGCAAATGTCGGCCAGGGTAATCCGGTCTCCGACGGCGTGGCGGCCGGCGATGGCGGCGAGCCGCGCTTCGATTGCGCCGAACCCGATCCCGATCCAGTGCCGGTTCCAGGCCGCGCGGGCCTCCGCGCCAGCGCCATAATCCGCGGTGAGTTTTTCAAGCACCCGCAAATTGCCGATCGGATGGATATCGCAGGCGATCGTGCAGGCGATCTCGCGGCAAACCGCCTTCTGCCTGTGGTCGTCCGGCAACAAGGGCGGGTCGGGATAAATTTCATCGAGATAGTCGATGATGGCAAGCGACTGAGACAGCATAAACCCGTCCGGGTCGCGCCATACCGGAACGAGACCCGCGGGGTTTCGCGCGCGATACTCGTCGCTCGTCTGCTCGCCCAATTGCAGTCGCACGGAGACTTGCCTCGCGGTGATCCGCTTGAGGTTCAGGGCGATCCGCACCCGGTAGGCGGCGCTCGATCGCCAATAGCCAAAGAGGCAAGGCTCAGGCAGGGGGTCTTGCATAAGGTTCGACCGCCTGTTCGATAGCGCCGAAAATGGACTGGCCACCGGGATTCTTCATCTCGATGCGCACCGTATCGCCGAAGCGCATAAATGGCGTCTTCGTGGCGCCGTCGCGAATGGTCTCGACCATCCGCGCCTCGGCAAGGCATGAGTAGCCAGCTCCGCCTTCGGCGATGGGGCGGCCGGGACCGCCGTCCGCGCCTTTGTTGGAAACGGTGCCGGAGCCGACGATGGTGCCCGCGCTTAGCGGCCTTGTTCTGGCCGCATGCGCGATCAAGGCCGGGAAATCGAAGTTCATGCCGGTGCCGGCGTCCGCCCGCCCGAATCGCTTGCCGTTGAGGCTAACGAGCAAGGGAAGATGCAAGCGTCCGCCGTCCCAAGACGCGCCTAGCTCGCTCGGGGTGACCGCGACCGGCGAGAATGCCGAGGATGGCTTCGACTGGAAAAAGCCAAAACCCTTGGCGAGTTCCGCCGGGATAAGGTTGCGCAAGGAGATATCGTTGGCAAGGACGATGAGGGCAATCGCCGCGGCGGCCTCGGCCACGCTCGCGCTCATCGCGACATCGTTGACGACGACCGCGACTTCCCCCTCGAAATCGATGCCCAACGCTTCGTCCGCCATTCTTATCGGCTCCCGGGGCGCAAGAAAAGCGTCCGATCCGCCCTGATAAAGCAAGGGATCGCTCCAAAGGCCAGGCGGCATCGCGGCGCCGCGCGCCTTGCGCACGAGCTCCACGTGATTCAAATAGGCGGAGCCGTCGATCCACTGGAACGCGCGCGGCAGCGGCGAGAGCGCGTCGTGCTCACGGAACCGCTCGCGGGGCACCGAGCCGGTTTCAAGCGCTGTCGCGAGCGCCTCGAGCTTCGGGGCGAGCCGCGTCCAATCGTCGAGCGCGTGTTGAAGGGTTTGGGCGACGCCCCGCGCGTCCGTGGCATGGGCAAGATCGCGCGAAACCACGACGAGCCGCCCATCGCGGCTGCCGTTGGCGAGTGTCGCAAGCTTCACGCGGCTCCCTCACGGCGTTGGTCATTCACGGCGGTTTGGATCGAAGTGCTTTTCCAAACCCCGCCAGCAATCGGCATAGTCGCTTTGCAAGGCTGGCAGCTTGGCGGCATATTCCGTCACCTGTTGCGGATAGCGCGTTTCGAACATGAAGGCGAGGGTATTTTCGAGCTTTTGCGGTTTCAATTCGCCGGAACTCGCTCTGTCGAAAGCTTGCCTGTCGGGCCCATGCGGCAGCATGCTATTGTGAAGCGATATCCCGCCCGGCGCAAAGCCTTTCGCCTTGGCGTCATATTGGCCGAAGATCAGCCCCATGAACTCGCTCATGATGTTCATGTGATACCATGGCGGCCGGAACGAATGTTCGGCGACCTGCCAGCGCTCCGGAAAGATCACGAAATCGACGTTGGCGGTGCCGGCCTCGCCGGATGGCGCGGTGAGCACCGTGAAGATGGAAGGGTCCGGGTGATCGAACAGAATGGCGCCGACCGGCGCGAAGGTCCGCAGATCGTATTTGTAGGGCGCGTAATTGCCGTGCCAGGCGACGACATCGAGCGGCGAATGGCCGATTTCGCTGACATGAAAGCCGCCGCACCATTTTAGTGTGAGACGGCAGGCCGTTTCCTTCTCCTCAAAGCTCGCCACCGGGGTCTTGAAGTCGCGCGGGTTGGCGAGGCAATTGGCGCCGATTGGTCCGCGCGGCGGCAGAGCGAACCTCGCGCCATAATTCTCGCATGCGTAGCCCCGCGCGGAACCGTCTTGAAGCGCAACCTTGAACTTCATCCCGCGCGGAATGACGGCGATATCGCCTGGTCCGGCGTCGAGGCGGCCGAGCTCTGTCGCGATTTCCAGGGCGCCGGTTTGCGGCACGATCAGCAATTCGCCGTCGGCGTTCATAAAATAATCGTCTTCCATGTTCCGCGTCACGTGGAAGACATGCGCGGCCATGCCGGTCTGGGTGTGGACATCGCCCGCGGTCGTCATGGTCCGCATGCCGGTCACGAAGGTCAAAGGTTCATTGGGGATCGGCAAGGGATCCCAGCGCAATTGACCGAGCGGCAAAACCTGCGCGGCAAAATGCGGCGCCGTTTTCCAGAACGGCACATCGACGCGGGTGAAGCGGCCCACATGCTTGACGGAGGGACGCATCCGGTAGAGCCAGGAGCGCGCATTGGCGCCGCGCGGCGCTGTAAACGGCGTGCCCGACAATTGTTCGGCGTAAAGCCCATAGGGGCAGCACTGCGGCGAGTTCTGCCCTTGCGGCAAGGCGCCCGGCAGCGCCTCGGTCTCGAAATCATTTCCGAAGCCGGACATGTAACGATTTGTCATGAAAGCTTTTTCCTCGACACCGGGTGACCGCGTGCCGACGGGAGACGTGGTAGCATGCCGACCAATCGGACAGAAATGTTTCACGTGAAGCATTTTGGTACGATTGCCGGTCTGCGCAAGGGTACATGTGCAAAAGCGGCGATTGTCTTCTTGCCCTATTCCCCGCGGGCACGCGGTGCTTGGCACCGCCCACCCTGGACAGGGGTTGCGGCGACCAATATGATATCATTGGTCGCATGGGAGCCGGGTGTCACGCGGGTCCGCCGGAACGTGCCAGACCGCTCCAACTGGGCCGACGAATTGCGGGAAAGTGCCCCAACGCCTGGAGAGCGGTATTTGAAACACCTGTTCGTCGAAACCGGTGCGGGGGAGTGATCCGGATGACCGGAGTTCGCAGGGAAACCGACAGCTTGGGCGTGGTGGAGGTGCCCGCCGACAAGCTGTGGGGGGCGCAGACGCAGCGCTCGCTGGAGCATTTCAGCATCGGCAAGGACCTGATCCCACGAGAGATGATCACCGCCTACGCCACGCTGAAGAAGGCGGCGGCCAACGCCAACCACGCGGGCGGCCGGCTGGACGCCTCGGCGCACAGGTTAATCGTGCAGGCCTGCGACGAGATCCTGGCCGGGCGGCACCATGACATGTTCCCGCTGCATGTGTGGATGACCGGCAGCGGCACGCAGTTCAACATGAACGTCAACGAGGTCGTGTCCAACCGCTGCTGCCAGCTCGCGGGCACCGCGCTGGGCAGCAAGGCGCCGGTGCACCCGAACGACCATGTGAACATGTCGCAGTCGTCCAACGACTCTTTCCCCTCGGCGATGTACATCGCCGCCGCGGTGAACGTGACGGGGCGGTTGCTGCCGGCGGTCGCCGGCCTGCGCGACGCCATCGCGGCGAAGGCTGCAGAATGGAAGGACATCGTCAAGATCGGCCGCACCCACATGCAGGACGCGACGCCAATCACGCTGGGGCAGGAATGGTCCGGCTACGCCGGGATGCTTAGCGACAACATCGAGCGGACGGAGGACGCGCTGAAGGGGGTGTACCGGCTGGCGCTCGGCGGCACCGCGGTGGGCACCGGCATCAACGCGGCGCCCGGCTTCGCCGAAGCGGCGGCGGCGGAGATCGCGAGGCTCACCGGGTTGCCATTCGTCAGCGCGCCGAACAAGTTCACTGTCCAGGGGGCACATGACGCGCTGGTGCAGCTGTCCGGCACGTTCCGCACGCTGGCGGTGTCGCTCTACAAGATCGGCAACGACATCCGCCTGATGTCCTGCGGCCCGCGCGCCGGCTTTGCGGAGTTGGAGATCCCCGAGAACGAGCCCGGCTCCTCGATCATGCCCGGCAAGGTGAACCCCACCCAGGCCGAGGCGCTGACCATGATCTCCGCCCAGGTGATGGCCAATGACGTGGCGGTCGGCTTCGGCGGCGCCGGCGGCTATCTGGAGATGAACGTTTACAAGCCGCTAATGATCTTCAACATCACGCACTCGATCACGATCATGGCCGATGGGTGCACGAATTTCCGCAAGTTTCTGATTGAGGGCACCCGCCCAAATCTGACGAAAATCGAGGAGTACGTCGATCGTTCCCTGATGCTGGTGACCGCCCTAGCGCCGGTGATCGGTTACGACAAGGCGTCGAAGATTGCCCACCATGCGATGGACAACGACCTCACGCTGAAGGCCGCGGCGCTGGAACTGGGGTTTGTAAACGAGGAGGAGTTCGATCGCGTTGTCGATCCGACAAAGATGGTCAGGCCATATGTCGCAAGCGGCACATAACGAAGACCGCACTGACCGCCCAATTTCACAAAATAACGATGGAGAGCAACGCCAATGACCACCATCGCGAAGCGCGGCACTGAGCTGATCCAGGATCCCACTCTGAACAAATCAACCGCGTTCACCGAAGCCGAACGGCTATCGCTTGGCCTCATTGGCCTCGTGCCCGATGTCACCGAGACCGAAGACCTCCAGGTGCGCCGGGTGATGATGCAGCTCGGGCACAAGACCACGGATCTCGATCGCTACATTTACCTAGTGAATCTGCTCGATCACAACGAAACTCTGTTCTACCGAACCATCAAGTCGGATCCGGCGCGTTTCCTGCCAATTGTTTACGATCCTACGATCGGCGAGGCCTGTCTCAAGTTTGGTCATATCTATCGCCAGGCGCGAGGAATGTATCTTTCGTTTGAGCGCCGCGGCAAGGTAAAGGAGATTTTGAAGAATTGGCCGCGGGACGACATCCGGTTCATCTGCGTCACTGACGGAGGCCGCATTCTCGGCCTTGGCGACCTCGGTGCGAACGGAATGGGGATCCCGATCGGCAAGCTGCAACTCTATACGGCGGCAGCCGGAGTACCGCCGCAATACCTTCTGCCCATGTACCTCGACGCGGGCACAAACAATGAGCAATACCTGAACGACCCATTGTATCTGGGCCTACGCAAAACACGCCCACCGACCGCCGAGCTGTTTTCGTTCGTTGATGAGTTCGTCGAAGCGGTGCAAGAGGTGTTCCCGAAATGCTGCATCCACTTTGAAGATTGGACGGGTGTAGACGCCGTGCACTTACTTGCGCGCTACCGCGACAAGTACTGCGTCTATAACGATGACGTACAAGGCACGGCGGGCATCACGCTTGCCGGCATGATCAATGCCACCAAGCTTAAGGGCACGAAGCTGAAGGACGAGAAATACTTATTTCTCGGCGCTGGTTCGGCAGGCATCGGCCTCGCAGACCTTCTGTGTTCCGCTCTCATCGCGGACGGCATGGAGCTGAAGGCAGCGCAATCGCAAGTCTGGATGTTCGACGTCAATGGCCTACTACAATCGACCCGCACGGACGTCGTCGATTTTCAGACGCCGTATGCTCATGATCATGCGCCGACCAGGGACTTCGTCGCTGCCGTCGAGAGCATTAGGCCAACCACGATCATCGGCGTCAGCACTATCGGGGGCGCCTTCACGCAGAAGGTCGTTGAGGCCATGTCGCGGATCAACGAACGCCCCGTGATCCTTGCGCTTTCGAACCCTACGGAGCACGCTGAATGCACCGCCGAGGAGGCGTATAACTGGTCGCTGGGCAAGGCGATCTATGCCGCGGGCGTGCAGTTCCCGCCAGTCAACTACAAAGGCCAGACTCGTCTGCCAGGACAAGCCAACAACTTCTACATCTTTCCTGCGGTTGGCATGGCGATCTTCGCGACGCAGGCGCGCCGCGTTACAGACGAGATGTTCATCGAGGCCGCTGCGGCGGTGGCGGATCAAGTGTCGGCTGAACAGCTCAAGCAGGGTCTCCTGTACCCGCTGCAGTCAAACATCCTTGAAACCGAGATCAAGACGGCTGCGCGGGTTGCGGCGCTTGTCTTTGATTCGAACCTGGCCCGCGTGGATCGTCCGGCGAATATGGAGACATTCATTCGGCAGCACGTCTACAAGCCTGAATACCAAACACTCGCCTGAGTCAGCACGTGCCGGCCAACGGGCGCTGATACAGGCTAGCCGGCGGCCAGATTGCCCCCCATATATATTAAGCCATTGCCCAAATAGGGCATTATACTAAGAGTTACGAGGGATCCAACTTGGCGCCATGGTGGCCACGGCCGTCATGTCCCGCGCCCATCCAGCGCGGCTCGATGTCGAGGAGGACAATGTGCGTGACAAGAAACTCACGGCTCTGCTGGTCCTCCTGATCGTCCTGAGCTTGGGTCATGAGTTTGACCATATTGTCCGGGGCGATATTCGCTGGGAGCTTCTGCCTATCGTTATCTTTGTTGCGGAATTCGCTTTCTTTGGCCTGGCACTATTTTTCTATCTGAAGAACAAGCTCGGGCCTCTGTTTTGGGCAATCGCCACCGGCATTGGCGTGGCATTGGGCTGGCTGGCCCATTTCAGTCCATTTTCGTACCAGACTCCACAGTACATTTACCACGCTTACGCAACGCCCGCCGCCGGCTGGCTGGCGGTGGCTTGGCTCGTCGCGCTCATGCTCGCCCTGATCACCACCGCAATCTATGCGGAGTATCTGTGGGCCAGGGGGTTACAACGCTAGTTTCATTTTTCAGGCGATGAGCACGCCGCGCTCGATCTGGTCCGCTTCGATCGACTCAAAAAGGGCCTGGAAATTGCCTTCGCCAAAACCCTCGTCGCCCTTGCGTTCGATGAACTCGAAAAAAATCGGGCCGATCACCGTCTTGGAAAAAATCTGCAATAGGAGTTTCGGTTTGCCTCCTTCGACGGCTTCGCCATCGACGAGAATGCCGCTCGTCCGCAATGCCTCCAGCGGCTCGCCGTGGCCTGGTAGCCGCGTGGCGATCCTTTTGTAATAGGTATCGGGCGGCGGCGGCATGAAAGCAAGGCCCCGCGCCGCCAAGCGCTTCACGCTGGCGTAGATGTCCTTGCAGCCGCAGGCGATGTGCTGAATGCCCTCGCCCTTATATTGGTGCAGATATTCCTCGATCTGACTTTTATCATCGGCGGATTCGTTCAAGGGAATCCGGATCTTTCCGCACGGGCTGGTCAACGCGCGGGAATAAAGACCGGTCATTTTTCCGGCGATGTCGAAATAGCGGATCTGACGGAAGTTGAAGAGATTTCGATAAAACTGGTACCACCGGTCCATGGCGCCGCGAAACACATTGTTGGTCAAGTGATCGATATAGTCGATGCCGCATCCGGCCGGCGCCGGATCGCGCTCGCCCACCCAGTCGAATTCGGCCTCATAGGGCGAACCCTTGACGCCAAAAGTGTCGATGAAATAGATCAGGCTGCCGCCGATCCCCAGGATCGCGGGAGCCTCGATGGTCGTCGCGCCGGTCTCGCCTTTGTAAGGCTGCGCGCCACGCTCCAGCGCATGCGCGAAAGCGTGTTTGGCATCGACGACGCGCCAGGCCATCGCGGGCGCGCAGGGTCCGTGCAGATCGACGAACCTGCCGCCGAAGCTTGTCCGGTCGCCGTTGAGGATGTAATTGACCCCGCCCTGGCGGTACAGATCGACGGCGCGGGATTTGTGCCGCGCGACAAGCGCGAAACCCATCTGCTCGAACAGCGTCCTGAGCGCGTCCGAGTCAGGATGGGCGAATTCCACGAATTCAAAACCATCTGTGCCGGCGGGGTTTTCGGCGCTGATCTTGGCTGGCGGCGCATCGTGCGGAAACGGGCCCATATTTTTTCCTTCGTCGAGAGGCCGAAGATAGCGCGAAACCTGCGGGAGATGTGTGTAAAATAAACGAATTCTCGCTTTCCAGTGCACGGATTGTGCGAAAAATGGCAGATTTGCAAGAGCTAGGCGTGCTCGATCAATTCGACCTCAAGCTGCTTGCGGCACTCGAGGCCGACGGGCGACTTACCAATGCCGAGCTCGCCGGGAAAGTCGGCCTTTCCGCCTCGCAATGTTCCCGCCGCCGCATCCGGCTTGAAGAAACCGGCATTATCGAGGGCTATTCCGCGCGCCTCAACGCCACACGCCTGGGCATCGGCCTTCTCGCCCTCATTCAAGTCACCCTGTCTCCCCATTCCAAGGAAAATGCCAAAAAGTTCAGAGACTTCGTAAATGGTGTCGACGAAATACAGGAGGCCTACGCGCTGACCGGCGACGCCGATTATCTGCTGAAAGCGGCCGCGCCGGATTTAAGCGGCCTTTCCCGGATCATCAACGATTTGATCTTGCCGCAGGCCAGCGTGTCGCACGTCAAATCGTCGATCGTGTTGACGACGCTCAAGGACAGCCATCGCCTGCCGCTGAGAGCCGCCAAATCCGCCTCGTGATCACGTCCGCCCGGAAATCAAAAGCTCCGCGCCGGTGATGGCCGTGGCGTCGCCGGACAGAAGAAACAAAATGGCCTTGGCGATCTCTTCCGGCTTCACCCAGCGTGAAAAATCGGCTTTCGGCATGTCCGCGCGGTTACGTGGCGTATCAATGATCGTCGGCAACACCGCGTTGACGCGCACGCCGGCATTCTTTTCTTCTTCGGCGAGACTTTCGGTCAGCCGCAGCACGCCGGCCTTGGAGGCGGCATAGGCGCCCATTCCCGCGCCTGCCTTTTTTGCGGGAGCCGACGCCACATTGACGACGGCGCCCTGCGTTGCGCGCAGATAAGGCAGCGCGGCCTTGGTTGTTGTGGCGGCGGTCAAAAGATTAATAAGGAACATCTCGGTCCATCCGGCGAGATCGCCGTCGCCGAGCGTCTGCCAGCGGAAGCCGCCCGCGACATTGGCGAGGCCGTCGATTTTTCCGAAACGCGTGGCCACCGCTTCAATGGCCTGTTTCACTGCGGCGAAATCCGTCAAATCCACCCCGCCTAGCACCAGAAGCCGGTCCCGCGCGGCGATCTTATCCGCCTGTTCCCGGCCAGGGATGGCCACAAAGGCTCCCGCCGCGAGCGCCGCCTCCGCCACTGCGCGCCCAAGCACGCCGAAGCCGCCGGTGACCACCACAACCTTGTCCCGCATGATGCTCTTCCTCCCTGCGAAGCGGCTTGCGGCTAGGCCACGCCTTGGCGCAAGCGCCCGCCGCTCCTCGCGTAGTCTTGTGTGCCGCGCGTGAAAACCTTGTCGCCTGGTTCGATCGCCGCGATCGGAATATCGGGCATTCCTGAAAACTTGGCGTAGAGGGGACCGAAATCGGTCCCCGTCGTGACATCGAGCAAATAATCGAGCGAGGGAATGACGAAATAGACCTGCTGAAAATCGTCGATGCGATAGAGCGTGCGCATCACCCTTTCCAGATCGAACCCCAGCCGGTTCGGCGAATCGGAGGCGAGCGCGAAGATCGATTCCGTTCTCGACGACACAATGCCCGCGCCATAGATCCGCAAGCCCTCTGGCGTTTCCAAGAGCCCGAACTCGACCGTGTACCAATAAAGCCGCGCGAGATTGGCAAGACTCCCGAGCGAGAGCGCGCGGCGTCCGCCCTTCCCATAGGCCTGCATGTAATCGGCGAAGACCGGATCGGTCAGCATGGGCACATGGCCGAAGACATCGTGAAAAATGTCCGGCTCCTTCAGATAATCGAGCTCATCGGCGCCGCGGATGAAATGGGCGGCCGGAAAGCGCCGGTTGGCGAGGTGGTCGAAGAATACGCCATCGGGCACGAGCCCAGGGACCGCCACGATCCGCCATCCCGTGAGCGCCACGAGCGTTTCGTTTAATTGCCGGAAATCGGGGATGCCTTGGCCGTGCAGATCGAGGGCGTCGAGCCCATGTAAAAAAGCGTCGCAGGCGCGCCCGGGCAATATTTCGGCCTGGCGCTCATAGAGCGTCGTCCAGGTCCGGTGATCGGCCTCGCTGTAGCGCTCAAACCCCTGCGGAATCGTCCAGTCGGAGTTTGCGCCGGGGGGAAGGTCCGTTCGCTCGAGAACTCCCATCGCCCTTAGTCCTTTTGCAGGCTCCTTTAAAATATGGTGGCAACGGGCCGATTGCCAGTCCTGGCAAGGCGGTGCGGAATTCAAGCAGACCGTGTGGAAACCCGCTCAGTTGAGCGGCCGTCTTTGAATTTCGGTCGATTTTGGGCCATTTTCAGCGATCACAGACCCAGCCCTGCCGGCAAATCTTCTCCGGACGAGCCGTCTTCGGGCAGAATCCGAGTTTTCACACGATCTGCAAGAATTTCGCACATCGAGTAGTTTGACATATTGGGCCTTATGCGGCGGCGCTGGGCTCTCACATGGCACCGCCCGGCACAAGTAGAAAACAGCTCCCGCCTCGCCCAAATCGATACCGGACACGATACATCATAGGTTATCAGATGACGCCCGAGTTATGGCTTCCAACGCGAATATGGGAGTATCTGGTTGCGGTGATATGGCTGTGGCAGGCCATCGTCGGGGGCGCGTTTTTTTGCATGCAATTAGTCCCCATCATGTTCCCGTCCTCAAAGCTTGTCGTGGAACGGCTCGATGGACGACGGGTCTTTCTTGGTCTGGCCATGTTTTTTTTCGTGTTTGCGAATTTCCAGGCGTTCGATCAAGACCAGCGGGACCTTCGCGCGTTGAGGGCGGCACCAGCACCCGTCAATTGGTCAACGCTGCCAAAGTCCCCTGCCGAATTGCGATCCGGTCAGCCTTGGAACGACGGGGGCGTGCTAGCCATTGTGCCGTGATGTGGAAGAGGAAGAGGAAGAGGCGTGGCAAGAAGGGCCTACAGGTCACCCTTTGCCAAATATCAAAAATTTCGCACAATCGTTTCCCTGCAGGCAGATCACGCCCTTAGGCGGTGCAAAAGGCAGGTGCATAGGTTCGAGGGCGTCTTGACCGGTTTCGGCAGGCTTGACGGGCGTCATGAGGCGCACCGGATCTGAAAATCAAGCCCACGGCCGCGTCACGGCCAGGGCGAGGCGGATTAGTATGCGCAAGATCGTAGCTGGTGGTCAGACGGGCGTTGATCAGGCAGCGCTGCGCGCGGCCATGGCCTGCGACCTGGCCGCAGGAGGCTGGTGTCCTCCGGGCTGTGTCAGCGAAGATGGAAAGATCCCCGATATTTTCTCACTCAAAGAAACGCCTGAGGAACGCAGCCAAGATGCGCTCGATATTCCAAGATCGCGGAGAACCCGGTGGAATGTGCGCGATTCGGATGCGACGTTAGTTCTTTGGCCAGGCACATTCGATAAGCGCGACCTTGGAACGCGCTACACTGTTGATTGTGCTTTACGGTATAAAAAGCACCTTTTGATCTGCGATCCCACAGAGCCGCAAGATGTCGCTAAAGCTATCAACTGGATTATTCGAAACAACATTGAGACCTTAAATGTATCCGGGCCAAGCGAAAGAACCTCACCTGGAGTCGGAGCAGTGGCCGAGTGGTTCATTCGCGAATTGCTTGTTTGCGAGCACCCGCTCAGAACCAAGCCCAAAATAAGTCCAGCACCTTGTATTTTTTAAACCAAGGCCTGCATCGCCATCCAGGGTCTCGTGCTGCGTCCGCGCGATAACTTTGCGGGTAATCGGCGAAGAAACCATGGCGCGCGCCTAGATAGATCTTAAACTTCGTCGTTTTTCCCGCGGCGTTCAGCCTTTCCTTCATCGCTTCCACTTGATCCGGCGTGATGCACGCATCCTCGGCGCCGTAAAGGCCGAGCACCGGCGCCTTGACCTCGGTTGCGCGGCTGAGAGGCGCCAGGGAACGAACCAAATGCGTCGGGCGTTTAGGCACAAGCGTGTAGTGCCGCAGCGTGCCATGCGAGTGCGCCTGCCCGGTGCGGGTTTTCTGCGCATGTCTATTCCGGATAGGCGCGTTGGGAAGCACGATGAAAATGCGAGGACCCACAATGTTTAAAATTGGACTAATGGCGCTCGGCGCCATACCCCTAACCTTCGGATCGGCTAAAGCTATCGACAACGCTGCAAGCGCCAACGCCGCAGCTGCCTTCGGCCAGTTCGGTGTTGCAGGTCTCGCCGTCGCGGGACAGGTACCCACCGGACCTTTCGGCCCACCAGTGTTTGCACCCATCGGCCCACCTGTGTATACGCCCGTCCCACCTGTGTATACGCCCGTTTGTTGGACGCAATATGTGACGATTGCGAACGGAAACACCTTGGTCAATTTGCCAAATACGATTTGCCGATAAGGGATGCGTGCTGCTCGCGTAAGTCGAACTTAAACCAACGGCCTTTAATGCTGACCCGCCGTCATTGCGAGCGAAGCGAAGCAATCCAGCGGCCGTGGGTCGGCGCCTGGATTGCTTCGGAGCGATGCTCCTCGCAAGCACGGCTTTGGTATCTGTTCTCATTAAGGAGACTTGGTGCAAGCCCGAAAATTAGTCCAACACGCGATATTTCTTGAACCAGGCTTGCATTGACAGCCATGCGTCGCGCGCCGCGTCCGCGCGAAAACTTTGCCGGTAATCGGCGAAGAAACCATGGCCCGCGCCTGGATAAATCTTGAACTTCGCGGTTTTTCCCGCCGCTTTTAGCTTTTCCTTCATAGCCTCTATTTGATCCGGCGTAATGCTCGCATCCTCGGCGCCGTACAGGCCAAGCACCGGCGCCTTGACCTCGGCGGCAAGATCGAAGGCGTTTTCCGGCATGGCCGCACTCTTGGGATCCATCAGGGTTCCGTAAAAGGCAACGCCCGCCTTGAGGTTGGAATTATGCGTCGCGTAAAGCCACACCGTGCGTCCGCCCCGGCAAAAGCCGATGATGCCGAGCCGGTCCGTGTCGCCTCCCTGGGACTTGGCCCAATCGACCGTCGCGTCGAGATCGGAAAAAAGCTCATGATCGGGCTTGCCGTTGACCAAGGGAATCAACTCTGAAGGGTCCGTGATTTTGGTCATGTCGCCGAGCCGGAAATAATAATCGGGCGCCACCGCGAAGGCGCCGAGCTTGCCTAGCCGCCGCGTCACATCCTTGATGTACTCATGCAGGCCGAAGACCTCCATCGCGACGAGGATCACCGGCGGCTTCGCCGCGTCCACAGGCTTCGCGTAATAGACCGGCATCTCGCCGCCCTGCACTTTCACCTTTGCCATGCCCGCGGAAAGACCCTCCGTACCGGTTTTTATCGCGGCGGCGCGCACTGGGCCGGCGGCAAGCGTATAGCCCAGCGCGGCGGCGCCGGCGCTCGTCAGACAATCGCGGCGCGAGAGCGTCTCGCTTTCTTGCATCGATGTTTTGGAACGCATGCGCTCGGTCCTTTTGCATGGCGGAGGCGTCCACCCGCCGGGAGGAAACGCGCCAACGCTTTATTCGATCCAATCGTCATATCATTTTGCAACATTGTGCTGGTTCAATCTATCGCCCGCAGGTTCCGCGTAAGCGTCCGTTGGACCGCATCCCGCCATCCCGCGATCAAGCGCTCCCGCTCGGCTCCCGCCAGGCGCGGTTCAAATCTTGCGCCGCGCGCCCATGCGGCGGAAATGGCGGCGAAATCGGGAAATATTCCGAGCGTAAGTCCGGCCAGAAAGGCGGCGCCCTGCGCGGTCGCCTCGAGGATGGCCGGGCGTTCGACGGGAGCCGCGATGATGTCGGCCAGAAACTGGCAGAACCAGTCGTTGCCCGCCATCCCGCCGTCGACACGCAGCGCGCGGGGCGGCCCGCTGCCCATGATCGCTTGCATAAGATCAAAGGTTTGGTAGGCGGCCGATTCCAACGCGGCGCGGACGAGATGCGCGGGGCTTGTATCCAATGTGAGGCCGCAAATCAGCCCCCTTGCGTCAGGGTCCCAATACGGCGCGCCGAGACCGGCGAAGGCGGGCACCAAATAGACTCCTTCGTTCCCGCCGATGTCCGCCGCCATGGCGCCAGTTCGCGATACATCGTCGAAGAGACCGAGCCGGTCGCGCAGCCATTTGAGCGTGGCTCCGGCGGCAAAGATCGATCCCTCGATGGCGTAGGAAGGGCGGCCCTCGAAGCGGTAAGCCATGGTCGTCAGCGTCCCTTTCGCCGGAGACAACGCCTGCTGGCCGGTGTTGAGCAAGAAAAAGCAGCCCGTTCCGTACGTCGCCTTCGCCATTCCGGCATCGAGGCAAGCCTGGCCGGCCAACGCCGCATGCTGGTCGCCTGCCATGGCCGCGACCGGAATTGTCTCATCGAACAAGCCCTCGGCCGTGATCCCATAAAGAAAACTGTTGTCATGTACCTCGGGGAGAAGCTCCTCGGGAATATCGAACAATCTCAAAATATCGGCGTCCCAGCATTGGCGGTGGATGTCGAACAGCATGGTTCGCGAGGCGTTGGTGGCGTCGGTCGCATGCACCTTGCCCCCGGTCAGGCGCCAGAGCAAGAAACTGTCGATGGTGCCGAAGGCGAGCTCGCCGCGTTCCGCCCACGCCCTCGCGTCTGCCACGTGATCGAGAATCCAGGCAAGTTTGGTCGCAGAGAAATAAGGATCGAGGAGCAAGCCCGTGCGTGCGCGAACCAGCGTTTCGGCTCCTTCTTGCCGCAGCCGCTCGCATTCCGCGGCGGTGCGCCGGTCCTGCCAGACAATGGCGGGATAGACCGGCGTGCCGTCCGCGCGCGCCCAGACGACGGTGGTTTCCCGCTGGTTCGCAATGCCCATCGCGGCAACCTGCGCATTTGACTTTGCAAGCACCGCCCGCGCGGTCTGGAGAACGTCCCGCCAAATCTCTTGCGGATCGTGCTCGACCCAACCCGGTTGCGGATAGGATTGCGATAACTCGCGTTGGGCGCTGGCGAGCAG
>JBATYB010000294.1:0-1757 GCA_049673825.1 Methylocella sp.
ACATTATCGTATGGTTTGATCGCCCTGGCGCTCGTCGCCGCCGCCGCCAATGGGCTTTTCGATTATCATACGGCGCTGGTTCGCGCCCGCTTCGACGACCGTCTTTTTACCCGCCTCGTTCTCGTCAAGAACATAGTGGCCTTCGCTCTCATGGGCGGTGGAGCCTTCCTGTTTGGCTCGGCCAAGATGACCCTTATTGGCACAATCGTCAGTCTCGGCGGATCGGTTGTCACCGCGCGCGCGGCGTTGCGCGATCCGGCCTCGCAACCTCGCCTCGCGCGACTCTCCGTTGCTCGATCGCTGATAGCCTATAGCCTGCCCATCGTCGTCGCCAACCTGCTTTACCTTGCTATTCCTCTCGCCAATCGCTCGATCCTTGCGATCCTGCAGGGGTTTTCGGAAACCGGGCAATTTTCCTTGGCCTATGATTTCGGAACCAAGGCGATCCAGGCGATCGGCTCTGCCCTCGATATTGTATTGTTTCAGATCGCTGTCGCGACACACGAATTGCACGGCCCGTTTCAGGCGAGGCGGCAGATCGCCCGCAACATGACAATCGTTATCGCCATGGTTTTGCCGGCATGCACGGGGCTTTGGCTGATCCTTCCGTCGCTTGAGCGATTGGCCGTCCCGGAGGCATTTCGAGGCCATTTCGACTTGCTCTTGCCTCTGATGATGACCGGCCTCTTCTCCATGGCCATGATTCAGTACGCCATAAATCCGGTTTTCCAGATCGAGAAAAAAACCGCGCCGTTGATTGTCGCGGCCTTGGCGGCTTGCGCCGCCGATGCTCTGTTGTTGTTGATTTTGCCACAAGATGCCGGCGCGTCGAGCCTCGCCATCGCCCAAGCCGGCGCGATGCTGGCCGCGCTCATTGTGCTGATCGGCTTCGCAAGCCGGGCGAAACGGCAATGGCCGCGTCCACGCGATCTCGCCGTCACGGTTTTCGCCAATGCCTTGATGTCCGCGATCGTTCTGCCGATGCGCGGCCAAGAGCCAGGACTTGCGACACTCGTCGAACAGATTTCCACCGGCGTAGCTGTCTACGCCGTCGCCGTGTTGGGGTTCGATGTGGCCGGATTGCGCGGCCTCACGATCGCACATCTGCGCCTAACGGTTGCGCGGATGAAGACGCTTTAGGTTTTCGCGCCGGCCGCCGCGTCGCATCAGCAATGTCGCCCAGCCGTCGATGTCGATCCGCCGCGCCAGAGCGGCGCCTTGCATCCGATAGGCGGCGGCGACGCCTGGAACATCGCGCCCGGCGAGACCGGAGAGAATAATCTCCGCGCGGGGCGCCGCTAATCTTGCGATTTGCGGTGCGAGATCGCGCAGCGGGCGCGCGAGAATATTCGCAAGCACCAGATCGTAAGGTCCCCCTGCCCGCAGCAACGGGTGCGCGACGCCTTTTGCCAGGACTGGCCGCACGAAGCTTGCGACGCGGTTGCGTTTTGCGTTGGCGCCGGCAGCTTGCACGCAAACACTGTCGATATCCCCGGCATGAATTTTGCGCCTGAACAATTTGGCCGCCGCGATGGCGAGGACGCCGGTGCCGGTGCCAAGATCGAGGATGGCGCGGGGCCGCCGCTTGCGTGCCACGAGATCCAGCATGTGGAGGCAGCCGCGCGTCGAACCATGGTGTCCGGTGCCAAAAGCAAGCGCGGCCTCGATCTCGATTGCGATGTCATTGGCCTTGACCGCGTCGCGTCGATGCGCGCCATGAACGCTGAAGCGTCCCGCCCGCACCGGCGTCAGCCCTT
>JBATYB010000295.1:0-7765 GCA_049673825.1 Methylocella sp.
GAGATGAACATCCCGGAAAACGCCGGCTCCTCATGAATCACGCGGACAATAGCCGCTTTTTCCAGGCGCGCGATGACGGAGCCCGTCATCGTCGCAACCGTCGCGATGCGCCGCGCCTGCCCGGCAAGACATCCTTCGCCGACGAAATCGTTCGTTCGAAGCATTGCGACGACGGCTTCCTTGCCTTGCTCCGAAACGACGCTGACCTTCACCTCGCCTTTCTCGATGTAGAAGACCGCATCCGCGGGATCTCCCTGCGAAAAGACGATCTCGTCCTTGCGGTACTCCCTAATGCTGCGGCCCTCGCCAACCATGGCGAGAAACGATTTCGGATCGAATGGCGGCCGGCTTTTGGTTGTCACCACACACTTCCCGTGCCGTGAGCCCCTGAAGAGCGAGACTTACTATTATCATATATTATCATATTTTCGCGGCTGAATGAGCAATTTTGAACAGAGCTGCGCTCGCTAGCCTGCTACTTCCGCTCTAGCTAGCGTCGTAAATCTTCAATCGGTTCAATGAGCGCGTCTCCAATCACCGGGACTTTTGCCAAACCGCCTCATCGCGGACCTCGGAGCCCAAACCCGCGCGGTGGACGCGATTTCAATTTGCAAGTCGTCGATCCGGCTTTCGTCGCGTTCGATCCACATCTTGATCCGGCGGTCCGCCAATGCGTTCATTGACGCGCGCTCTTAAAAAAACGGAATAGCACGCTTTTGGCCTTAACGCCATTCCATGGGGCTACCGCAATTCGCTTATGGGCTCTTGGTCAATAGGTAGCTGACCAGCCCGGTGATCAGCGGAAGGATGAACGTCGCGAGCGCTAGGCCTCCGATGATCTTCGCATGGACGCCCTCAATCTTTCCGAAACGGATTTCATTCGTGGTGTTCTGCTCCGTGATCCCCTCGGATACGGCTTTTGCCGCCGCTTCGCGCACGGTCGCGGCCGCCTCGGTGGCGGCTTGGCTTTCCCGTCTAAGCAATGCGATATCATCGGCAATCCGCTGCTTGAACGCCTCGAACGCCTCCCGGCGGATGAACTCCCGCTCCTTCTCACGGGTCAGCTCGTGATAGTGGTTCAAGATGTCAAGACGCCGCGCTATTTCCTCGGCCGCTAGGACTATCGCCTTATCTATCGCAGCGAAGCGCTGCTCGTGCAGCTCTTTCAGCGTTTCGATCGTATGGATCATTTAGGCTGTTCTACGAAGCGCGCGCACGTTACAGTTGGGAGACCTTCGCAACCTTCATGAGCGTGAAGGTCTGGTGATAATCGAACTCATAATCCGTTCCGTCACCGGTCAGACCGCATTTGGCGAGCTGGATCTGCTTGACGTGGCACGAGTCGGTCATGATCATCTCGCGCATCGTCAGCCGGTGCGCGCAGGTCCAGTGTTCCCAAGGCTTCGAGATTCCGACGATCGCAAAAGCATCGTCACCTTCGATTCGCCATTTCAGTTCGCGCTCGAAGTCTTCGAAGCCGCGGAACGGTTTATGCGCGAACGGCTGCTCCCATGAGAATGAACCCGCGAGGTACTCGCGCGCGGCGCCGAGCATCGACCGCATATCGATGACATTTGTTCCGTTCCAGATGATTCCAGGCCATTCGCTCTTGCACGCCTTGGCAATCACCTTGAAGACATCAGACCGGCCCTCTTCATTCATTCCGGACGGGAAGAGCAGTGTCAGGGCGTTGGTGATTGCATAGAGGCCGCAAAAGCCGTCCTCGTCACCTTGGGTAAGAGGCTTTCTGGTCATTTGCCAATCACTTCAAAAGGCAACATCATTTTTTTCCAAGCCATGCCGAAACACTGCTTGCTCGCGGGCCGAGCGCGTGAACCAAGAAAAAGCTCGATACCACTGCCCATTCGAATGTGTCGTAGGGCGCGGGCAGCTTCGGGACGCCGAAATAGGCCGCGCCGAGGAATGCCTTGCTCGCCAAAATCGTGTCGATATACACGAGCCCGAAATGCAGGGCGGGCGGCAGCCCGGCGATCAGAGTGATGATGCGAAAGGTGGGCGTTCCATAAAGTTCGGCCTTCATGGCGGCCAACTGGGCATCCGCTGCGATAGCGGCCTGCATGACGGTTGCATCCGCCGCCGCCGCCGCCGCGAACCCGGCCTCCCCGGTCGTGAGCTTCGTGTGCTCGAAGTTTACCCAAGCCGCGACAAACGGCTTAATGATGCCGCCGAGGACCGCGTTGAGAATTGGAATGATAAGAGCGAGCATCTAGCTCTCCATCATGCTTTCGGCGCGGCGGGAGCCGCCGGCGCCGGCGGCGTGACCGGGACAATCTTGGCTGCGGCGACAAGCCCGTAAACGTGAGTGACGGCAGTTGCCGCGGCAAGACCGGCGGCGATCTTATCGGCCGTGCTCGGCGCCAGGAAAACATTCCAGCCGGTGAAGCTGCTGATCTCGGCCAGGATGGCCGGGAGCTGCGGGAAGATCGCGGCGAGCAAGCCAAGAATGACGGTTTTGAGGCCGCTTAGCCGCGCGAGAAATTTTCCCCATATCGAAGTGCCCGCGGCATCGGCTTTTTCGATTATCCCGCTCACGGCGCGGTATTGCTTGATCTTCGGCCGCACAATAAAAATGTAAATTATTGCGATAAGCGCCGGGATGACAAAATAGTGCATGATGCTTTCCTATCCTAAAGATTGCCGCCCGCGCCGCGTGGCGCGATTTCATGAAGCGTGAACGATTGCGCCCCTGAGCCATTGTCGAAGGGGGCGATCGGCTGGCGCGCCGCAAGGAAGGTCAGAACCGTCATCGAAATTCCCAGAACGATCAGAGCAACGCCGATCACGTCGATAATTTTCATGGTGCGGATTCCTTCAAGCCGAAGCCGAATGGCTAACGGTCATACCGTCTCCGTGGCATGGATCACGCTGCGAGGGTCAGCTTGCAGCATCAGCAGCAGAACGACCGGGGAGATTTGGTGATATCGGGATGCGAGCGGAACAGGGAACCAGCCGCAATGGCGGAGAGCATCGACCTGAAGCGCCGAACATATCAATGCCCCCAGCTCATGCTCGTTAAAGTGAACGGCGAATCCGAGGATCGCGGGGGTATCGTATGGCCAGCCGATGCGAGATTTTAGAAAATCCTCCCATTTGCCGGTCATATCCGCCAGCGGAAGATCAACGATGATCTGCAACGTAGACGTCGTATCGTAGTCGATAGGAAATCCGGCGACTCCAGTTCCTATGTGCGAAGCGACGATTGTCCCGTTGTGCATCACCGCTTCGACATGACTCACTGCCCCCATCGTGCCAAAGCGGATAATCCCGGATAACAATTGGTCCTTTGCCGTAACGAATCGGAGCCTCGCCACATTGAGCGGAGGAGGCGACACAACGAGCGGCATCAAAGCCTTTCAAAAAGCACGAGCATGACGCCGCCCAACCCGAGCGGAACTGGGGCAAGGAGCTCGTCAACAAGATTATGCTTGCCGCCGATCCCTTCGAGCCAGATGCCAATTATCATAAGAGAGGCAACGGTAAGGCAATCAACTACGGATAGGTTCATCGCTTCGCCTCCTTGACGAATGCCGCGGCGCGCTGGCTGTGCCGCCACGCATGGAAAAGTACAATCCCGGCGAGGACCGCGACGACAACCAAAATGAGGATTTCCGCGGCGCCGCTCATGCCGCCATGGAGAGCGTGCGCGATCGTGGCGCTTCCCGCGATCGCGCCGCCGGCCGCCGCCTGTGTGGTCTTCTTGCCGGAATGGAAATTCGCCTCGCCGGCCTTGCGCGCGAGAATCTCCGGAGCGGATTTCCCATAGGCCATCCGGATCGCGAGTGCTTCGCAGGCGGCCACGCGCCGTCCCCAGCCTGTCCCGAAATAGCTCCAGGTGCGCAGCGCGTGCAGGAACGAAAGCCGGTGCGCGCAGATTCCCCCGATCGCATCGTTGACCGGGGACTTGAGCCAAACCGCCGACTTGTCGCGCGCGCGGGCAACTCCGCTATTGACCGCGAAGTCGAAGACGCAGAGGTCTTCGCCGGCGCGGAGCACATCGCCATCGACGGGATCCCAATATTCGTTGCGATAGATTGCATCGCGCTCGGGGGCGCCCATCGTGAAGACGTCCCTGCGACCGAGTGCCTTTTTTACGCGGAACGCGTCATAAGTCGTCTGCGTCACGCCCTCCATTGTCCGGCCGCCAGGGTCGCGCGGGTTGTCCGACCCGCCGCCTTCGTATTTCAGGGTGAAGGCAAGACAGGCCCGAAAATTTTCAGCCGTCATGACGGGCTCCAATAAAAAAGCCGCCTTTCGGCGGCCGAGGCAGCATGGGAAAAAAATGCCCAACTCATCCGATGATGTTCGAGTCTTCCTCGCGGTTCCGAAGATAATTGTCGAATATGCGTTCGAGCTCCGGCTTGTTGCCGGAAAACTCAAGCACGCCATAGGTGTTGCGCTTCAAGTCGGCGCGCGGATCGAACTGATGCTCGACAAAGATGGTCCACCGCGATTCATAACCGCGGCGCCTCTTGTCGCCGTGCCAGCGGTGCTCAATGGTGAGCGGGACGAATCCAAGCTTGTAATTGACGGCGGCTATGGCCCGCGATTCCCAAGTCTTCACCGCCTCGCGATAATTCTCATGGGTTCCTTCCGGCATCGAACGGCCGGCCACGCCGGCCAGGCCGAGGGCCATGTGGTGATCGCCGCTGCCCATGCCGCTCATCTCGAACAGGCCGCCGATGCCATCGAGCGCGTCGCGGGTCCACGCCCAGGCGAAGCCGGGATGCGGGAAGTCATACCTGCCGCCGTAATAATTCCATTCCGCGACGTGCTTGCGGATAACCAGCCTGCCGCCATGGAACACGCTCGCAAAGCTTGTATGAGCTTGGATATGGTCATCGTTTGGACCGAGGTCATAAGCTGTTTTCCACGGCTGAACAACGGGGTAGAGTTGCAAGGCGTGGATGGTTTCCGTAGCCCAGCCGGGCTTGCGGAAGTGAATGTCCGCGTCAAAAGTGCCGATGTATTTCGCGTCATGCTTGAGCCGGGAAATCCCGATGTTCAGGCAACATTCCTTCGACCATGCGAGAGTCGTCGCGCGCACGGGAACATGCGCGACGCGCATATGCTCGCCGAGATCGGCGAGATCGTAGTCGCGTTCACCATAGGCGCATTCGACGACGGTCACCTGGACATTCGGCTCGCGAAGCCAATCCACGACGGCCGCGCGTGCGATAGCAACCCTCGATTTCCACCGGATCGGATTCGCAATCATCGTTACAACATGAAGCGTGTCATTCATTGAATCGCACCTATGGTGAATGGCCCAGACGCCGGGCGGGGATTTTTATTGAAATCCCAGACGACACCCGCACTGGAACGGTTCGCCACGGCGTTATCGCCGCTCCTGCGATCATGAGCACCGGCCTTCAACTGCAATTAGAGAAGGCCGCGCCAAGTACCGCACGGGGCTGCTTCATTTATATTCATGGCATGATGATCGCGCCGGAGTTCATCTCGATATTGGCGGAGCTTGCCCATTCCTTCGCCGGGGTCATTGTCCCTGAAGAATACAGGAAACATGCCCCATTTGGATCGAATGGCCGCCAGCGACGCTTATGTCAATGGCAGATCATCCAGGCGGCGCCCGATCCGAACACCGCCGTGATCGGCGCGCCGGTCACGAGATTTTTGTTCCCGGTGCAGGTGACCGCCGGCGGCGCGTATCCAGCCGATGTCGATGCGCCGAGCCCGTACCCGACGCTGACTCCGGCAAGATCCATATAAATATTGGATATCGTGAAGGGACCCGCGAGCCCATTCGGCTCGATGCGAACCGGCAGCGAGACCGTTCCGAGCCCATTTGCGGCGCCGGGCTGGGTGCTCACGGAAGTGATATAGACATCGTTCTGGCAACCGCCGGAAAGAGGCCCCTGATGGTTAGGCGAAATATAGCACAGGGCCGTGGCGCAGCATCCGCTCGGATCCGAGTCCACAAGATTGAACGCCTCATTGACGGCGACGCCAGCCGGATCGCCAAAGACGATGAACCAATCCGAATGGGTAGGAGACTCCCCTATTCCCTGCGCATAATTGTACTTCACCGTATAAGTGCCGGAGCCGCCCAAGGACCAGGTTGTGGTGCTCGTATGAAGGAACGAATTGTACTTGAGCGTGACGTCCCCGACGTTTGTTTCCTTTATGATGATCCCTTGGATCAATGGGTTATACGCAGAGTCAAGCGTGCTATATGTCACGACGAGATTGATGTTATCCCGGATCAAAATCAATCCGCCGCCGTTTGGGGAACAATTTGGCCCGGCATAGAAGTAATCGTTGGTAAGGGTGAGCGTCCCGCTCGCAGGGATCGTGGAGCTTGTGTATAGACAGATGCCCCCTTGTTTGCTGAAATCGAGGTTGGCAAGCGTGCATGGCACGCTATTGACGAACACGAAGTTTTGCGGCGCGAGCGGGCTATAAGAGGCGCACGCCGGGAGGTTCCCAGGCACCGATGGATCGAGCATCGGCCCGGACTGCCCCACCGCATAATCGACCCCGGCGACGTTCCAAGGCGGCCGGTTTGCCCCGTACTGCTTGAGGAGCGTTGGGTTCTGCGGCGTGCCGGCAACAGCTCCGGCGCAGCCGTCGGCAAAGCCGGCCGCGGCATAGGGGCATTTGCCCGGCGGAGGCGGCGGAGAGGCGGGCGCCCGCGAATGCGGAAGCTCCATGATCAAATTTTGCGACGGCGAGACGGCGAGCGCCGCCGTGCCGAGAACCGCGCAGAGGATGAATGCTAAAGCCGCCCGGATCAATTTAACAGCTCCCCGGTAAGAGTAAACGTCTGGCCGCTGATTGGGGTGGCTGCGCCGAGAATTTGGATATCCCAGAACACCGACATGCCGGAGGCGAGTTTAAGCGCCATTTCGTTCGCGCCGGTCAAGGAAGCCGCTCCGGCCGCCCCGTCCCCGAATTGAATGAGGGATATTAGGAAATTAGCCAGCCAATTCGCACTTCCCGCCGCAACGGCGTATGAGGCTCCGTCTCCGTTCGTGTAGGTGGGCGTAGCCGACCACAGATTGACCGATAGATTGATCCCGTTCCAGCCGGCGGCCACGTTTGTTTCAAGCCGGAGGCGCGACAGGATAACACCCCCTGAGTTGGACGCGATCTGGAACGATGGGACGGCGATCGATCCGGCGGCCGTGCTGCTCGCGATTAACTGGTTGGTTGCATAGGCCGTCGTGTTGGCCGGCCTTGTCAGCACCGAAGCCGGATTGGTGATCGCGCCGGACGAAAGCGACGTGACCGAGCCGCCGGTTTGCTGCATCGGCGTGATGAATGCGCCGCCGCCGGGCTCGGCAAGAACGACCTTCTGCACTTGGTTCCCGGTCACGGAATCTTTTCCCATATCGAGCGTGAACGCCGACCCGGAGGCCGCCGGATTATTGCTTATAGTCATTATGCTCTCCTATTAGGCCGCGATCGGCAAGGAATTCGCGGCGATGTGAAGGCCGATGGTAAGCGTGTCGCCGCCTGCCGTGACGACGGCGCCGGTCGGGACACTGGTCGCGGCGGAACTCGACCCGCCGGAATTCGTGGCGACGATGGACACCGTCAACATGTCGCCGACATCCGCGGACACCGGAACATAGGTGGAAGCGGTCGCTCCACCGATCAAAGTCCCCGCGCGATTCCATTTGTAGGTAAAGGAGGTTGGATTGTGCGTCCAAGTCCCGTTGGTCGCCGTCAACGTCTGGCCCACCTGCGCGGTTCCGGAGATCGTCGGGACGGAGCTGTTCGTGGG
>JBATYB010000296.1:0-2627 GCA_049673825.1 Methylocella sp.
ACATTGGCGACGCAGAGAATACGCTCGGCCGAGATTTCGCGCAGATAGGCCAAGACCTTGCGGTTCGACGGATAAAGAAACCGCAGCGTGCCCCGTCCGAAGGACACATACGAACGCCGCACCGAGATCATCCGGCGCATCCAGGTCAAGAGGCTCGACGGGCTCGCGAGCTGTGCTTCGACGTTAACGGCGCTGAAGCCATAAACCGGATCCTGGATCGCGGGCAGGAAGAGCTTGGCTGGGTCGGCACGGCTGAAGCCGCCATTGCGATCGAGGGACCATTGCATCGGCGTGCGCACGCCGTCCCGGTCGCCGAGATAGATATTGTCGCCCATGCCGATCTCGTCGCCGTAATAAAGGACCGGCGTGCCGGGCATGGACAAGAGGAGCGAATTCAGAAGCTCGATCTTGCGCCGGTCGTTTTCGAGCAAGGGGGCGAGACGGCGGCGAATGCCGAGGTTGATCCGCGCCCGCGGGTCGGCGGCATAAAAGGACCATAGATAGTCGCGCTCCTTGCCGGTCACCATGGCAAGCGTCATCTCGTCGTGGTTGCGGAGAAAGATTGCCCACTGCGCGCCGTCCGGGATCTCCGGCGTCTGCCGCATGATATCGGTGATCGGATGCCGGTCCTCCTGGGCCAGCGCCATGTAGATGCGCGGCATGAGGGGGAAATGAAAAGCCATATGGCATTCATCGCCCTGGCCGAAATATTGCGCGGTCTCTTCGGGCCAAAGATTCGCCTCGGCGAGAAGCATCCGGTCCGGATAGCGGGCATCGACAGCGGCTCTGATCTTCTTGAGAACCGCGTGGGTCTCCGGGAGGTTTTCGCAATTGGTGCCGTCCCGCTCGACAAGATAGGGAACGGCGTCGAGCCGCAAACCGTCGACTCCCATGTCGAGCCAATAGGCCATCGCGTCGAGCACGGCTTCGAGGACGCGAGGATTGTCGAAGTTCAAGTCGGGCTGATGGGCGTAGAAGCGATGCCAATAGAAGGCTTTTGCTTGATCGTCCCAGGTCCAGTTCGACTTTTCCGCGTCGAGAAAAATGATCGGGACGTCCTTGTAGGCGCGATCCGTGTTCGCCCAGACATAAAAATTGCGCGCCGCCGAGCCGGGCTTGGCCGCGCGGGCACGCTGAAACCAGGGATGCTGATCCGAGGTATGATTGATCACGAGCTCGGTGATGACCCGCAGGCCCCGCTCGTGCGCCTCGCGCACGAAACGTTTGAAATCCCGCAGGCTTCCATAGGCGAGGTTAATTCCGCGAAAGGAGGAAATGTCGTACCCGTCGTCGCGCAGCGGCGAAGGATAGAACGGCATCACCCAGATCGCGGTGGCGCCGAGATCCTTGATGTAATCGAGCTTCTCGGTCAGACCGGCGAAATCGCCGATGCCGTCGTTGTTGGCATCGAAGAACGATTTCACATGCAGCTGATAGATAATCGCGTCGCGATACCATCGCAGGTCGTTGCGATCGATCATGTGGGGCTCCGCGCGGCCGCTTGTGGATTTTGCCCGCAGTTGCCGGATATCCGCATCCGCATAGGCTCGCTATTCTTAAGATGGGGAAAAGAGAAACCGGACGAACATTCGCCGGACCAGCGGATAAAAAGCGCAACCCGCGCCGTCAATCCGGTTCGCTTCTTTGTTTTCGGAGCTTGGCCCAATGGCCGAGGCGCGCGCGCAAATCTTTCTCGAAGCCGCTGTCAACCGGCCGATAGAGCGTCTGCCGCCCGAGCGCCTCAGGCCAGTAATTTTGCCCCGAAAATCCTTCCGGCTCGTCGTGATCGTAGGCATAATTGGCGCCATAGCCTTCATCTCTCATCAGCTTCGTGGGCGCGTTGAGAATGAATTTGGGCGGCATTAACGACCCATGCTCCTTGGCAAGCCGCGCCGCGGCCTTGAAGGCCGCATAGGCCGCGTTCGACTTCGGCGCGGTCGCGGCATAGATCACCGCGTTGGCGATCGCAAGCTCGCCTTCGGGAGAGCCTAGAAAGTCATAAGCGTCCTTGGCGGCAACGGCGACGGCCAGCGCCTGGGGGTCGGCAAGGCCGATATCCTCGACCGCCATGCGCACCACCCGCCTTGCGACGAACAGAGGATCTTCGCCGGCATCGAGCATTCGCGCGAGATAGTAGAGCGCCGCGTCCGGGTCCGATCCGCGCACCGATTTATGCAGCGCGCTGATCAGATTGTAATGGCCCTCCTGCGCCTTATCGTAGAGCGGCGCGCGGCGCTGGACGATCGAAACCAGCATCGCCGCATCGAAGATCTCGCCTGGCTTGGCGGCGCGCCATGCCTCTTCGGCGAGGCTCAAGGCCGCGCGGCCATCGCCATCGGCCATCCGTACCAGGCTTAAGCGGGCACCGGGATCGAGCGGCAGGGCCCGTCCCTCGCAGGTTTCCGCGCGGGAGAGAAGCTTTTCGATCGCCGCCGCGTCGAGAGTGTGGAAAATCATCACCCTGGCGCGCGACAACAGGGATGAGTTCAGCTCGAAGCTTGGATTTTCGGTCGTGGCGCCGATCAAGGTGATGGTGCCATCTTCCATCACCGGCAGGAAGCTATCCTGCTGCGCCCGGTTGAAGCGATGCACCTCGTCGACGAAAAGCAGGGTACCCTGCCCTGCCC
>JBATYB010000297.1:0-8073 GCA_049673825.1 Methylocella sp.
CCGGTGTTGACCCAGCCGTCGGGGGTGTTGCGCTGGACAAGCGCGCCGACGGTATCGGCGTTGGAGAGGATCCGGAATTGATCCCCCGCGCCGACGGGAGTCGTTTCATCCTCTGGCCCGGCCGGGGTTGTTGACCCGAAATAGAACGCCGCGCCAAGCGCTCCGGCCTCCGCCCCGGTCATGAACCACCGCCCGATGTGGGTTATGGTCCCGGCGTCTTCGAGCAGGGTCGTCCCCGTGGACGCCGCCGCCCCGGCCGGGATGAGAATTGGATCGCCGGCGGGCGGCTGGGCGATGACCAACCCCGTGTTGGTGCCCGCCTCGGACAGCGACAGCGTTTGGGTGGCTTTGGCATCGGTGATGCTAGTCGCCGCGATGTCGCCATTGGCGAGGCGAATCTGATCGGTCTCTGTCAAACCGGAGCCGCGATTGAGCGTCCACGTCGAAACAACCGATGTCCCGTCCGGATTGGTGCTGGTTTGCGACGCGATGTTGCCGTTGAACTGATAGGACGTATGGGCCGGGTTCAAATCCGGGCCAGGGGCGGCACGCGCGGCGGCGGCGGGTTGCGTGCCGTTTGCCCCGCCGGTGGTCCAGCGGCCATGCTCGTCGCGCGGCTCATCGGGATTGTATTTCTTGAGCCCCTCCGGCAGGTCGAACCCCAACGCCTCACAAAGGTCGCGCGGAGAAAGGCCCGACGCGATCAGACGATCGGCGAGGAAGAGCCCAAACGCCTGTTCCTCGCTTTTGAGCTTTGGCAGGCGCAGATACTCCAGAAGAATTTGCGCGAGGGATTTGTCGCCTTGCGCCCAAACCTCCGCCGCACGGCGCAACTTGGCGAGCACGGCGGGATTGACCTGGCCCGAGAAGGCAACCGCGAGCAGCGCCAGAATGCGATCCTCGCCGGAAAGATCGAGCGTCCAGCCGCCGTCGCGCGACATCGGGGCGACAACAGTCCCGGCGCCGAGCACGAGGCCAGCCTCGGTGAAGGCCAGGGACCGGCTCGGCGGGCGCTGCTTGCGGCGCGCCAGAAACGCATGTTCAAAACGCTCGATGGCACCCACGCCAAAACCCCTTGCGGCATCAGTGGCAAGCTCGTCGTCCATCGTAGAGTACCCCATCGGGACATCCCCCAGCATTGCCAGGGTGGCCTGAGAAGTTCGACGTTTTCGGCAGGCCATCGATGAAACGTCCGAGCGTGCGCCGCCATGCACACAAAAGGAGGGTTCACGATGGACGAGCACAAAAGCTGAAGCCACCCGAAGTCGGAGGGCAAATCCCTGTGGTGTTCATACCCAAGCGCAGCGGGACGACACTGTACGGGCAACCGGGACGGCATCGGCCGCGCCTTTGGCGCTCCTGTTGCAACCGCTCACCCTTACATTCCAGATCGGTTTGGAGTGCGGCGAATTGACTTGGGGGCGCTTGAACGAACTGGCTTCGCAGCGGGGAAAGATTGAGTCAACCTATGGATGACTCCTCGGCCTGATTTGCCTTCCCTTGATTGCGCTTCAAGCCATCCTCGGTGTGAGGCCTTGAGGTGCGCCCCGCGGGCAAGAGGGGCCGGTTGACGCGCGAAGCGTATGCTTGTCACCCCTAAAAAACCGGAACGCCGCGCGCGTTGAGCACCGCCGCCAAACCTGCCAAGGCCTTGGCCCGCTTGCGAAAGAAAGTATGCGGCGCCCATTGCTTTTCGGCGCAGAGCTTCTTGATCGATCTTCCGCGCGCGGCGCGCAACGCCCAAAGGGTCGTGACAAGCGCCATGCCGGAATCCTCAGCGCGCAATTCGCTCAGCCACTCGAACGCCGTTTCCATGTGCGTAATTTCGGCGGCGCTCGGGCGGATCACGGTGCGATTGGCGGCTTGCTGGCGGGTCCGGCGTTCGCTCTCTTCGAGCTCCGCTTGGGCCAATTGATCGGCCCATTCGATGACCGTGCGCGGCCAATGCCCGCCGGGCGCGCGGGGTCCGCGCACCCGCGGCAGGCGGTCGAGGGTGACAAAGGCTTGCACGAGCCTTTTGCCGACGAGGTCCGCGTCCCAAAGCGGCGGCAGGGTCTCGCGCCCGGCGAAGAGCGGTGCCTCGCACCGGCTGGCCGTTGCTTCTTCGTCCATGCTCAAACCCCGTCGTCGAGGATATTGTCGAGGAGGTTGGGATCGGCGGCGACCTCGAGAAGCAAATTGCGAATTACCGCTTCGCCCGTGAGGCCGCGCTTGAAAGCGGCTGCCTCGAAATGGCTGGTGGCATCGGGCGGCAGCTGCAACGCGATCGCGGCCGCCGCCGCGCGAAACCCGAGGCCGAACCTCTGCGCCTGCCTGTGCACATTGTTTTGGGTCGAGGCGATGATGGGGTCCTCGGCGACGCGTTTGACATCCCAGCCAAGGCCAAGAAGAAACCCCAGGCGGGCGATTCGCTCGCCGGTCCAATGCGTTCTGTGGATTTCTGTTTCAACCGTCACGGTAAAATCTCCTTGCTGGATCGAGCGGGGCACGCCGCGCCGCCCAGCTTGTATAAGGTAGTATTACCGTAGATGTCAAGGTGATTTTACCGAATGCATCTTTGGTTGTGTGCGGTTATGCTACCGCTATGCAACTTGATGACGTTCTCGTCCGAATCGAAAGCCGCCTAAAGGCCTTGGACCTTTCTGCGCACGCCGCTTCCCTGGCCGCCAAAAGGCCCGACGCAATTCGCAATTTGAAACGCGCGGTCAAGACCAATGACCGGCGCGGGATCACGACCGAAACCCTGATGGCGCTTGCCCCGGTCTTGAAAACAACCGCGGCATGGCTGCTTGAGGGCGCTGGGGACCCGGCTTCCGGCAATCTCGTGCGGGTCGTTGGGCGGATTGGCGCCGGCGCCGAAATCCAGCCGGAGTTCGAACAAATCTCGCCCGAGAGTTTGTATGAAATCGAGGTCCCGTTTCCGATCTCGACGGATGCGATCGCTTTCCAGGTCGAGGGCGACGGCATGTGGCCGCGCTACGACCCGGGCGACGTAATCATTTGCTGGCGCCAGGGCACCAATGCCGGGGAAATCATCGGTTGGGAGGCCGCGGTCAGGACGGCGGACGGCAAACGCTATCTGAAACGAATCCAGCGGGGCGCGGCAAGCGGAACCTTCGATCTTGAGAGCCATAACGCGGCGCCGATCCGCGGCGTGCGAATCGAATGGGCCGCCGAAATCAAAGGGGTTGTTCGATCCGGTCAATGGCACCGGAAATAGGCTTTAGGATTAGGTGATAATACCTTGACATAGGTATAAATACCTGTTAAAGGTCTCTGCCTTTTCCGGAGCCGCCCCATGCCGAACCGCCCGCCCGCCCGAGCCAATGTCGAAGCCGCGCTGCACGCGCAAGCCACGCGTACTGCCGTCGATCTGATTAAGGATCGGGCGCGCGCCTACGCGAAACGCCCGATGACGCTGGAAAATGTCTTGCCCGGTCTTTCGGCCGCCGCACCCGAGACCATGATTGCCGTCGCGAAGCATCTGATCGCGGCGGAGAGAAATACGCCGCGCCGGTGGTTTGGTTTCGGCGGGGAAGTCCCGATCCTCAACGCCAAGGCGGTTTTGCTTTCCGCGCGTGTCCTCCGCCGGGACGAAGGACGACGCGCCCGAAACCGGGCGCACGATTTTTGACACCGGTTTGCCCGGGCACAAGCCAAAACCTATAGACCGACTCGGTGCCCGAGACCTGAGGTCCCGGCAAGCTTACCGCGACGGGCCAAAGCGAGCCAGGAACAGCGCAACGGCTTCCTCGACATGAGCGCGCTTTTTCTTCCCCGTGAAAGGCTCGAAGTCTGGCGCGATGAGCCCGAGAATCTGGTAGTTGGCGACGATCGCGCCGAGAAAGAGTTTGGCGGCAAGCTCGGGCTCGGGGCAGCGCAACTCCCCGCGCCGAGCGGCGCGGCGAAGGTAGCGTGCTAGCTCGCGGTGAACGCGGGCCGGACCTTGCGCGTAAAAAATGCGGCCGAGCTCCGGCGCGCGGACGGCTTCCGCGACCATGATCCGGCAGAATGACAGCGAATCGGCGAGGGTAAGGAAATCCAGCAAATTGCGCCCGAGCCTGCCGAGGACCTCTCGCGGCGTGCCGCTCATATCCAGCTCGCCATCTTGCCCGCCGGTTATTCGCGCCGAGCGCCGCCGGACGATTTCCGCGAACAACTCCTCCTTGTTGCCAAAATGCCGGTACAGAGTCTCCTTCGACGCGCCCGCCAGGGCAGCGACGAGCTGCATGGTCGTCTCCGTGAACCCGCGCTGCAAAAATATGCGATCCGCGACCGCCGCGATTTCTTCGCGCCTCTTAAGGCCCCGTGGCACGCGCCGCCCGGCCTTTGCGGCGGAACAGTTCCCTAGGTTCCTTGACTCGGCCGCATCGCTCATATAAACGTACCAATCGGTTCGGTTATTTTTAAGCCATTCCGGCGTTATCTCGTTGCGGGACGCTTGAGTCCGGCCAGTTTACGCGAGCCTCGAACAAACGGCGATACAATTCATGACGGGCACGCTCTTCAACGACGAAGTACAAGGACACGACGCTAACCACGCGCGCAACAACCCCAGCGCCGAGAGCCCCGAACACGATCGTGTCCAGGCTGGCGCCGGCGGGACCGTGGTCCCGGAGAAAGATGAAAAAAGCCGGCCCCGCGAACGGCGCGGCCGCGTATTTTTGGGCGGCATCCTCATTTTCGGACTGCTGATTGGCGGCGGCATTTATTACTGGCTTTCAACCCGCAATCTTGCATGGACCGATGATGCCTATACGGACGGGCGGGCGGTGAGCGTAGCGCCGCGGGTCTCGGGGCAGGTCGTTTCGCTCGACGTGACCGACAATGAATTCGTCCATAAGGGGCAGGCGCTCATCCATATCGATCCGCGTCAATTTGAGCTTGACCGCGATTCCGCGCAAGGCGCGCTCGCCGTGGCGCAACAGCAGCTCGCCGGCCTGAAGTTCGGGGCCGAGATCGCGCGTAAAAACTTCCCCGCCCTTCTGAATCAAAGACAAGCGCAGCTCGCCTCGGCGCAGGCCATGGAAATCAAGGCGCAGGCCGATGACCGGCGCCAGCGCAGTCTTCCCAAGGCAGCCACGACCCAGCAGGACATCGATGCCGCCGCCGCGGCCCTGCGCCAAGCGCAAGCCGAGGTACTGCAAGCCGAGGCCCAGGTCGTGCAGGCGGAGCCGGTTCCGCAACAAATTGGGCAGGCGGATGCTCAGGTGGGTCAGCTCAAAGGCCAGGTCGAGCAAGCCCAAGCCAAGCTCGGTCAGGCGCTTTTGAACCTCTCCTGGACGGTCGTGACCGCGCCGCAAAACGGCTGGATCACCCAGCGCAATGTCGAAGTGGGCAATTACGTGACGGCCGGCCAGCAAATTTTTTCAATCGTTACGCCGGAGGTTTGGATCACCGCGAATTTCAAGGAAAGCCAACTCGACAGAATACGGCCGGGCCAGCCGGTGACCATCAAGCTCGACGCCAATCCGCACCTCGACCTCAGGGGTCACGTGGATAGCATTCAGCTGGGATCGGGTTCGAAATTCACCGCCTTCCCGCCGGAAAACGCGACCGGCAATTTCGTCAAGATCGTGCAGCGCGTGCCGGTCAAGATCGTCATCGACAAGGGTCTTGATCCCAATTTGCCGCTTCCGCTCGGAATTTCCGCGGTCCCGACGGTCGATGTGCGATGAGCGCGGTTGACCAAGCTCGCGAAGTTCCATGGAATGCCCGGCATAATCCATGGGCGATCGCAATTGTCGTCACGCTAGCCGCCTTCATGGAAATTCTCGATACGACGATCGTCAATGTTGCGTTGCCGCATATCGCGGGCAGTTTATCGGCTAGCAATGATGAAGCGACCTGGGTGCTCACTTCTTATCTCGTCGCCAATGGCATCGTGTTGACGATTTCCGGTTGGCTGAGCGCGGTAATCGGACGCAAGCGCTATTTTCTGATTTGCCTTTCTATGTTCACTGTTTGTTCTCTCCTCTGCGGGATCGCGAACAGCCTGTCGCAACTGATCGTTTTTCGACTCGCGCAAGGTTTCTTCGGCGGCGGCCTGCAGCCGGGCCAGCAATCGATCATTCTCGACACGTTTCCGCCGGAAAAGCGCGGCGGCGCGTTTGGCGTCACCGCGATCGCAACCGTTGTCGCACCCGTGCTTGGCCCGTTGCTCGGCGGCTTCATTACCGATAATTACAATTGGCGCTGGATCTTCTTCATGAATTTGCCGGTGGGATTGATCGCGGTATTTTTCGTCTCGATCCTTGTCGAGGATCCGCCTTGGCACACGAGAATATCCCGGCGCATTGACTACATCGGCCTGGCGCTGATCACGCTCGGCATTGGTTGTTTGCAGGTCATGTTGGACAAGGGCGAGGAGCTTGACTGGCTCGGATCTCCCGTCATTCGCATCATGGCCATTCTGGCAATCTTGGGAATCCTTGGCGCGATCGGCTGGCTCTTGATCGCCAAGAACCCGGTTGTTGATCTCGACGTCTTCAAGGACAGGAATTTCGCAGTGGGATGCGTCTGCATCGGGGCCACCGGCGCCGTTCTGTACGCTGGCGCGGTCGTCATCCCGCTGTTCGCCCAGTCAATCCTCGGCTATACCGCCACATGGTCGGGATTGCTTCTCTCACCGGGCGCGGTCGCCGTCATCCTGCTGCTTCCGATCGTCATCGGGTTGATGCGCGTTGTGCAAACGCGTTTCATCATAGCGGCCGGCTTCTTCATCATGGGCTGTGCATTCGTCTACTCGAGCAAGCTCGCCGTCGATATAGATTTCAAGACGCTGGTCATCATGCGCTCCGCGCAGACCGCGGCGCTGGCCTTTCTGTTCGTGCCAATCATCACCATTACTTTCGCGACCTTGCCGCGCGAGCTAAACGGCGACGCGACGGCGCTTTTCGCGGTGTTCCGGAATGTCTTCGGCTCGATCGGGGTTTCGGTCGCGACCTCCATGATCACCGAGCGGACACAGATCCATCAGTCCTATCTCGCCCGATGGGCGAGCCCTTTCCATCAACCTTTCAATGAATTGATCGCGCGTTCCGAGCGCACCCTAACGGCGATGGGGCACCCGGCGAGTGCGGTGCATGATATAGCAGTAGGACAAGCCTACCGGGCTTTTCTTGCGCAAGCCGCGGTGCTTGCCTATTCGGATGTTTTTCTCTTGGCGGGCGTGGTGGCTTTCGCGGTCATGCCTTTCTGCTTCCTCCTGTCCGGCACGAAAGGCGGCGGCGGTGCGGTGCATTAGCGGCATTTCGAGCGCCGCAAAAAACGGCACATTGGCGGCAATGCTCGCGCTGCTGGCGCTAGCTGGATGTGTCTCCGTCGGGCCGGATTTCGAGGCGCCGGACCCCTTGCTGCCAAGCGTTTCGTTTTTCGGCAAGCCGGAGCCGCTCGTCCCGAACCACGCGCCGGAGGCATCGGCGAAAGGCGATGCCTCGCCGGTCGATCCCAAATGGTGGGCGGCATTCCGCGATCCGATCCTGACATCGTTGGCAGGACGGGTCGCGGCGGCCAATCTCGATGTGAATTCGGCCACCCTCAAATTGGCCGAAAGCCGCTCGCAACTCGGCGTCGTGGCCTCGGCCGCCCTGCCCGCGATCAACGGCAACGCATCGTATCAGCGCGAACTCTTCAGCGAGAATGGACTTGTAAGCTTGGGCAGGGCGCTTGCTCCGCCGGGCACGCCATTCGTGGTGCCGCCCTTTAGCATTTACCAAGCGGGGTTCGACGCCTCTTGGGAGCTCGACCTCTGGGGCCACGTCAGACGCCAGATCGAGGCCGCCGGTGCGCAGGCCGAAGCCGCCGAAATTGACCGCCGGGGCGTGCTTGTCTCGACCTTGGCCGAACTTGCCCGCGATTATATCCAGTTGCGGGGGGTGCAGGCACAGATCGCGATTTCAAACGAGAATCTCAATAGCGCCAACGACATCTTGCAGCTGACGAAGACCCGCGCGGCAAGGGGGCTGACGACTCAGCTCGACGTCGAAAACGCGGCGGCGTTAGCGGCGGGTATCAAGGCACAGCTGCCCGATTTGGAAAACCAGGAATCGATGGAGATCAACGCCCTAAGCA